>JASFWR010000028.1:0-16806 GCA_050049155.1 Planctomycetota bacterium
CGGCACGTCGTAGTCGGCCTCGGCCGCCTGAAAGAGCGTGCCGATGTTGGTGACGTTGCCGCTCTCGTCGAAGAAGACCCAGATGCGGTCCGACTGGGTGTCGACGCCGCGGAGCCCCAGCACGAGGAGGAAGGCCGCCGTCTGCTTCTCGACCGTGTGCTCGTACCGCCACGCCGTCCGCTGCGCCAGCTGCACGACCTCGTTGGGCGCGCCGAGGAGCGCGGTCACGTCCGCCGCGGTGGAGCGGCCGGGCACGATCTGGCTCGCGAGCTCGGCGCTCAGCTCCGGGTTGGTGGTCGAGCGGCTGAAGAAGCACCCCGGGAGCAGGCCCACGGCGAGCAGGAGCAGGAGCGGGCGTCCGAGGGAGAGAACGTTGGGGGTCAACATGGGGAGGGGTTGCGCAGGGGCCACGGGGGCAGTGTAGGGTTCTTCGCCAGCCCCATCGGTTTGATGCGTGTCGCCGTCGATATTTCCCCCATCACCCGCGTGTTCCCCGCCGGGGTCACGCGCGTCGTGCGCGCCACCTTCGAGGCCCTCGAGGCCCGGGACGACATCAGCGTCGTCCCCATCGCGCCGCCCGACCGAGGGAGCCTCGTGGCCTGGCGACAGACGACCCTGCCCCGCACCGTCGAGGCCGTGCGCGCGGACGTGCTGCACTCCTTCACCTCCGCCTTCACGCTGCGCTGCGCGGCGCCGGTGGTGCAGACCGTGCACGAGGCGCCGTGGCAGCACGGAGCGCGGGAGAACGCGGGGCCGGTCCACCGGCTGTGGGTCTCGGCGGGCAAGCGCTGGGCCGCCGCCACCTGCGTCCCCTCCATCGGCGTCGCCGACGACCTCGGCCCCCACCCCTCCCTGCACGTGGTCTCGTGGGGCGTGAGCGATCGCTTCACCGCGACCCGCGACGGCACCGACGACCGCCTCCGCGAGGTGATCCCGAACCTGCCCGAGGGGCCGTTCGTCCTGTCCCTGGGCAACCGCCAGAAGAAGCGGCTCGACCGCATCTGCGCCGGCGCGGAGCGGGCGGGCCTCCCGGTCGTGGCCACGGGCCGGGTCACGCCGTTCGCCGAGGCCGTCCGCGCGAGGGCGGCGTCGCTCACCCTCCTGGGCGTGGTGGACGAGGAGTACATCCCCGCCCTGGTCCGCGCCTCCGGTTGCCTCGCGGTCCTCTCGAAGTCCGAGGGCTTCGCGCTCCCGGTGCTCGAGGCCATGCGCTCGGGCCGCCCGGTGGTCACCGCCTCCGGCACCGTGCAGGCCAAGACCGCGGTGGGCACGGCGATCGAGGTCGATGCCAGGGACCCGGACGCGGTCTCCCGCGGGCTCCTCATGGCGATCCACGCGAGCCCCCAGCACCTCCTGATGACCCGGGCCATCGCGGAGGACTTCACCTGGGAGAGGACCGCCGACGACCTGGTGCGGCTCTGGAGATCGCTGACGTGACGAGGGCCCCCAGGGTGCTGGTGTCCGGCGTCTGCCTGGGCCAGCCGGCGGGGGGCGTCCGCCGCCACAACGCCGAACTCCTCCCGCGCGTCGCGGCGCTGCTGCGGGCCGAGGGCGGGGACCTGGCGGTCATGGAGGGCAGGACGCCCATCGGCTGGGACCTCCCCGCCGACATCGAGCGCCTCCGGACCGGAGTCCCCTACCAGCCCGCGGCGCGCCGCGGCCTCGCCGAGGGCCGCGCCCTGCGCCGGTGTCTGGCGGAGGCCGACGCCGTGGGCCGCCCCTTCGACCTGGTCCACACGGCGCACCTCCCCGCCCCTGCCTCGCTGCCGGTGCCCTTCACCCTCACGGTCCACGACCTGCGCAGCCTGGACCTCGCCCGGACGCCGCTCCCGAGGCGGCTGCTCGGTCCCCCCGTGCTGCGGGCGGCCGTCACCCGCGCGGCGCGGGTCGGCTGCGTGAGCGAGGCGATGCGATCGCGACTGGAGGCGGAGTTCCCTCTCACCCGGGGGCGGATCGACCTGATCGGGAACGGCGAGGACCACCTCCCCGAGCGACCGCGCGAACCGGCGACGCCGCCGTTCATGCTCCACGTCGGGCACGTCGAGCCGCGCAAGAACCTGGCCCTGCTGCTGGAGGCCATGACCCGCTTCCCAGCGCTTCCGCGCCTCGTGCTCGCCGGCGCGGGGAAGGGCGAGGAGCTCCAGCGCCTCCTGTCGGCAGCGGAGCGCGCCGGGATCTCTGACCGGGTCGAGGCCCGCGGCCCCGTCTCGGACGACGAGCTCTCCCGCCTCTACGCGGGCGCCGCCTGCGCGGTGTTCCCCTCGGTCCTCGAGGGCTTCGGCATCGGCCCCGCGGAGGCCCGCCGCGCCGGCTGCCCGGTGGCGGCGTCCGACATCCCCGCGCACCGCGAGGTCAGCGGCGACGCGGCCCGCTACTTCGCCTCCGGGGACGCGGGCGGCCTCGCATGCGCGGTGATGGAGTGCGTGGCCTCGGCCGAGAGCGCAGCCGCCGCGCCCCGGGCGCCCGCGCACCGCTGGGACGACTGCGCGGCCCGGTGGTACCGGTCCCTGCTCGCGGCGTCGGGCCTCGGCTAGCCGATCACTCGCGGGCCTCGAACTCGAGCACGAGGTTCTCGGCCCCCTGGGGTCCCAGCTCGAAGGTGGTGCTCTTGCTCCGCTTGCGGCCGCTGAAGGCCTGCACGCGGTACTCGCCAGGCTTCAGGCCGTTGACGGAGAAGTCGCCCGCCTCGGAGAGGCCGACCCACTCCCGCGACTGGCCGTCGGTGGCGCGGAACCAGAGGTTGCCGCTGTTGCCCTCCGTGAGGAAGTCCGGCGGGAGCACGGCCCGCCCCCGGCAGGGCACCGAGCGAGTCAGCCGGAACGTCGCGTGGGGCGCCGGGCCGCTCGGGTCGATGACGACGGACTTCCGCAGCTCCTCGTAGTCGGGGTGCGAGACCGTCAGTGACTGCTTGCCCTTGCGCTCGACCTCCACGGAGATCAGCCCCTTCGAGTCGGTCCCCGCGTCGTCGTGCGCATGAGCCTCCACGACCAGGGCCTGGCCGCGCCACGAGCGACGTCCGCCCCCTACGGACACCGTGGCGCCGACCACGGGCGATCCGGTGGCCGCGTCGAGGACCTCGATCACCGCGGTGCCGAAGTCCAGCTCCACGAGGATCTCGTTCTTCGAGGGGTCCACGCTCGGCCGCTTCCACTCGTCGTAGAGGGTCCGTCGCTCCACCTCGCCGCTGGCCACGGTGACGTCCCCCTCGATCTCGATCTGCACCCACTCCTGGGTGGAGACTGGGTCGGTCCGGAAGCCGCCGCTGCTGTTGGTGTAGAGCTCCTGGATCGCGTCGCCGTCCTGGGAGACCTTGACCGTGGCACCGGCGAGCCCCTCGCCGTTGACGACCACCCGGCCCTCGAGCGTCGCCCGCGGGGCCTCGCCGTCCGGCTCGAGCGTGATCTCGAGGAAGTTCTCGTCCCCAGGGGCCACCTCCACGCGCTGGCTGAGGACCACCTCGGGCTCCTGCTGCTTCACGATGAACTCCAGGGGGTCGCTGTCGAGGAAGCGCCGCGAGAGGACCATCTCGTAGCTCCCCGCCGCGAGCCCGCCGAAGCGGAACTCCCCGGTCAGGTTCGTGAGCGTCGTCCGCGGCGCGGACATCATGAGCGACATGGCCTCGGAGACGTTCCCATTCATCCCCTCGCCGTCGGGCCGGCGGACCAGAGAGACCATGTAGATCTCCAGCGGCGCCGATCCGCCCCACGTGACGACGCCCTGCAGCGTGCATGCCGGCGTCATCTGGAACACCACCTGGTCGCTGTCCTTCGGGATCACCTTCCCCTCGGAGCCGTAGGCGGGGTGCTCCACGGTGATCACGGGCTCCAGGTCCCAGCCCATGCCCATCCCCGTGGCGGTGAGGGACTTGTCCCCGGCCATGGGCAGGGGCCCGAGCTCCGCCCGCCCTTCGACGTCGGAGAAGTCCGCGGCGATGCCGCCGAGCATGCGGTCGGTCTGGCCCGCCACGCGCACGTAGGCGTTCTCGACGGGGAGCCCCGTAGACGCGTCCACCACGCTCGCGATCACGGTCCGCGCCGGCTTGCACGTGACCACGCACTCGGTCTCCCCGTCCTCGTGCTTGAACTTGGCCTCCGCCGGCGCGTGGGCCCCGGTCTCGACCCGCACGACCCACTCGCCGAGGCCCAGGTCGTCCACGACGTAGACCCCGGGCTCACGCTCCTCGACCACGGGCGGCGGGGTCGTCGTCCTGACGTTGAACATGGTGAGCACCAGGCTCGGGATCGCGTTGTTCTTGCCCTCCTGCTCCCGCAGCTTGACGCGGGCCTCGGAGACCGGCTCCCCCTCGGTGTCCTGGACGCGGATCACCGCCCGCGCAGCCGCGCTGAGCACCACCTCCACGCCACCGGTGGGCCCCGCCGCCTGGGCGGTGACCCAGGACTCCCGGCCCGAGCGGCGCGCGGAGGCCATCGGGGTCCCGAGCTCGCTGATCCCGATCACCTCGAAGGTGCCGTCCTCCGCCGTGACGTTCGTGGGCTGGAGGATGCCCACGGGCGCGAGCGGGCTCGTCGCCCCCGCGCACACCTCGGCTCCCGCGACCGGCTCGCCGAGGGCATCCACGACGCGCCCGGTCACGGTGCGGCCGACCTCGAGGTCGAGCTCCCCCACCGACTGCTCCTCCTGGGTCATGGTGAAGGTGGGGATGATCGTCGCCACGAAGCCTGCCTTGTCCACGCCGCCGCACACGGTCGTGAAGGGCACCCCCTCCAGCCGGAACGTGCCGTCCTCCTCGGTCATGGTCGTCGGGATCGGGAGGCGCCCCATGTTGGCCATGAGGAAGTCGGGGACCTGCACCCCGAGGGCGTCGGCGCCCTCGGCGCCGGCGACCATGCACTTCTCCCTGAGGTCGAGGATGCCCGTGCCCTGCAGCGCGATCTCGGGGATCGCGGCGATCCGGACCCGCGCCCCGGGTACGGGCTCACCGTCCTCGTCGAAGACCGTCCCCGTCACCGTCCCGCAGCGCGGGAGCACGATGTCCCCCACGTCGGTCAGGGCGCCCGGCTCGAGCCCGTGCTCCATGACCCGGATGGCCGAGCGGCCGCCCCCCCCGTCGATGGCGAAAGCGTGCAGCCCGTTGAAGTTCGCGCCCTCGATGAGGAAGCGCCCGTCGGCGTCCGTGCGTGACTCGCCCGCCGTGAGGCCCTCGTGCCCCATCGCGGTGAACTCGGGGTCGAGCAGGATCCCGAGGTCCCCCTCGAGGAGCTCGACGCGGATCGCGACCACCGGCGTCCCGTCCTCCTCGACGATCCGCCCGGTGACCCCCGCGAGGAGCGCGGCCCAGGGGTGATCGAGCTCGTCCCCCTCGACGACCGCCGCCTCCATGGCGTCCCGCCGCTCGGCCGCGGCCCCCGCACCCTCGGCCTCGACCAGCTCCACCTCGGCGTCCTCGACGGGGTCCACCGCGCGGACCACTTCCCGCTCCACGTCCATGGAGGGGGCGGGCGGGGGGTCGTTCAGGACCAGGTAGGCGGCGAGGGCGGCGACGAGCGCCACCGAGGCGAGTAGCAAATTGCGAAGCGACATCGGTGCTGGGGGGCTCTGAGAGCGGTCGGGGACGGGGAGCGACGACCTCTACGGGGGAAACCGAGTGTATTTCAGCCGAAATGCCCCTCCAGTGACACGCTGGGGTCGCGTGCCGCTGAGGCTCGGAGGCCATAAGTCGGTAAAACCGGCGAGGGCCCGCCGCGTCTTCAGCCAAGCGCGGACCTGGGCCGATGGAAGTCGTTGGGGGAGCAACCTCTGCGTACCGAAATCCCTCCCTGCCTGCCCACATGTTCCTCCCCGCCACGCTCTGCCTCGCAGCCGCTCTCCTCCCCCAGGATCAAGGCGCGCTGCCTCCGATCGATGTGGTGCCCCCCATCGACACCTGGCAGACCGTGTGCACGGACAACCTGCGCTGGAAGTTCGACGTCAGCGCCCGAGGGTTCTTCGACGACTCCGGCTACCAGAAGTCCCTCGGCTTCTTCGGACTCGACCTGCACAAGGTCTTCTCGACCGACGACCAGGACTGGGCGACGCTGCTCTTCCAGCCGTACCTGACGCGCGCCAACGACCTCGTCCCGACGCCGCCCGTGTTCGACGGCCCGGACGACACGGAGCTCATCTGGCGCATCGCCAACCTGAACGTGAAGCTCCTGCAGGACGGGTCCGCCAACCTCCGGGTCGGCCACTTCGAACTGCCGTACGGGCTCGAGCAGACCCTCAACACGAACGGCACCCTCCGCGACTACACCCACGGCGGTAACTTCGGGCTGAAGGCCGACTGGGGCGTGACCCTGAACGGGGACCTGGAGGAGCTCGAGTACGAGTTCGCCTGGAGCCGCGGCTCCGGTAACGAGTACAAGGACGAGGGGGGGCCGGGCGTCCTCAGCGGCCGGATCGGAAGCCCCCGGGACGACGCCAACGTCTTCGGGCTGTCCTTCGCCGACGGCGAGTTCCAGACCCCCGGCGGGCTCGTCCAGCGCTCCCGGCTCGGCCTCGACGCCCAGATCTATCGCGGGGCGTTCGGCTACTTCGCCGAGGTCTCCGCCGGAGAGGACCGCGACACGGTCGACGTGGTCCGCGCCCTGGGCGAGCTGAACTGGCGGAGCCCCGACGAGACCGTCCTCGCCTGGCTCCAGCTCGTGGGGACCCAGCAGACGGAGGCTGGGGCGCGCCAGAGCGGACTGACGAGCTTGATGGGCGTCCGCTGGGAGGCCGCCCACGGTTGGTCCCTGAGCACCCAGTACACCCAGGTCCTCGAGCCCTTCCAGGACGGGGGCCCGCACGCCGGCTCCCTGACGCTCCAGCTGAGGTACCGCTTCTGAGCCCCATGACCATGGCACGACTCCTCTCGCTCCTCCTGGTCGTCACTGCGCTCTGCGGGTCGGCCGCGGGCCAGGCCTTCTGCGCGCTCCGGGACCCGAACCGCCAGCTCTACGACCTCTACCCCGAGGCCACCAGCTACCGCTCCATCGTCCGGATCATCGACGAGGACGCCCGCGAGCGCGTCGCCGAACGCCTCCCGTTCACCCTCCACTTCAACGAGCTCGGCCGCCACACGCTGTACGTGCCCATGCGCGAGTCCGCGGTGATGGGCCTGGTCCACGTCCGGAGCGAGTCGGGCCGCTGGGGCCTCGTGGAGGTGGCCTGGGCCCTTGACCTGGACCTCAAGGTGCGCGACTTCCGCTTCCAGCGCTGCCGTGACCGCCAGCGCAAAGCACTGGAAGAGGAGGAGGTCAAGGCGGCCCTCGAGGGCCTGGACTTCCAGGGGCTGCGCGCGCTGCTCGACGAGGAGGGACTGGCTCTGAAGCCCGACGTGTTGCCCGTGAGTCCCGAGGCCGCCGACCTCGCGGTCACCCTGGTCCGGAACGGGCTCAAGACCATCGCCGCGACGCGCGCCGCCTGGCAGGGCGACCTCGTGACCCTCCGGGCCCACGACGTGGCCCAGCGCCTGGCCGGGACGACGAGGAACGTCGCGAGGGTCAAGCGGGTCTACGACGCCGCGCTCATCGAGCGACTCGCCGACCGCGTCGGGGACAAGGGCACGGGGATCCGCAGGAGCCGGACCGCCGCGTGGACGGCGCGGGACAAGGAGGGCCACGTGCTGGGCTGCGTCGTCGCCACCTCGTGGAGGCACTCGGAGCACACGGCCCACCTGATCTGGAGCGTGGACACAGACGGGCACCTCCGCGAGGTCGCGAACTACGACGGGTGGGGCTCCAAGGAGGTCGGAGCACAGTTCCAGGAGCAGGTGGGGCGATGCCTGGAGGACTTCGAGGTC
Source organism: Planctomycetota bacterium (assembly GCA_050049155.1). Classification (GTDB taxonomy): domain Bacteria; phylum Planctomycetota; class UBA1135; order UBA1135; genus Saltatorellus. Next base: position 7,781 of record JASFWR010000028.1, read on the forward strand.
TGCGCGGGGATCGTGGACCTGACGGCCCTCGAGGTGCTCGTGACCGCAGGATCCGTGCTCGACGAGACGACGGGCCAGTAGACCCCCCTCCCCGTGCGTATCGGAAGCCACATCGCGCTCAGGATCATCGGCCTCGTCCTCGCGGGCGCGGCGCTCCTGCTCGTGGTCCGGGACGCCGCGGTGAGCTCGATGAACGCGAGCGCCCGCCTGGAGCTCGACGTGCAGCAGATCGAGCGCCTGAGCAAGCTCGAGGACGCCGCGCGCTTCTTCGTGATCACGGGCGACCTGATCCTCACCGGCGAGTCCACCTACCTCTTGAGCCTGGCTGCCGAGCAAGCTAGCAGCCTCAGCCAGCAACTCGCCGCGCTCTGTGAGAGCGACCTCGCGACGGGCGCGGAGTCGGACGCAGCCTCTCTGGCCGGGAGCATCGAGCGGTGCAGGTCGATCCTCATGGACGCCGCGACGGTCGCCGGCGACGAGGCCCTCCTCGAGGCCCTCACCGGCCCCTTCGACGAGGCCTCCGTCGAGCTCTCCAGCTCGCTCGAGCGGCTCACGACGCACTTCAACGAGGCCGCCGCGGCCTGGCGCTCGGAGGCGGACGCCAAGCGGCGCGCCCTCGTGGTCCGATCGTGGCTGGGTGCCGTCACCTTCCTCCTCATCCTCCTCGTCGGGTGGCGCCACATCTCGGTCACCATCGCCCAGCCCATCCGCGCCCTCGCCCTGCGGGCCAAGGCGGCCCGCGACCGGGGCGGCTTCGAGGCGCCCTCCAAGGGCCCCACGGAGGTGCAGGAGCTGGGCACGCGCCTCACCGAGCTGTTCGGTGCGCAGGAGCGCGCCCGGGAGGACCTGGAGGAGCAGGTGGAGATCCGCACCCGGGAGCTGCAGCAGGCCCTCCAGGCCCGCGCGGCGTTCCTGGCCAACACCAGCCACGAGCTGCGGACGCCCATGAACGCCATCCTCGGGTTCGCGGCGCTCCTCGCCGACGCGGACTCCAGCGAACAGGATCAGAGGGAGTTCGTCGGCAACATCCAGCAGAGCGCGCAGCACCTGCTCGAGCTGATCGAGGACGTCCTCGACCTCTCCAAGATCGACGCGGGCCACATGGGAATAGAGGCCGTCGGGACCGCCCCCCGCGAGATCCTCGACCAGGTGCGGCGGATGCTGGAGGGCGCCGCCCGCGAGAAGGGCCTCCGCTTCGAGATGACCTGCACCGACGCGGTCCCGCGGCTGATCAGCACCGACCCGATCCGACTCCGGCAGATCCTGGTCAACCTCGTGAACAACGCCGTGAAGTTCACCGAGTCAGGCTCCGTCACCACGACCCTCGACTGGGAGGACAGCGTGCTGGAGGCGCGGGTCGAGGACACGGGCATCGGGATCGCCGAGGACCAGCTGGTGTCGATCTTCGAGAGCTTCGAGCAGGTGGACTCCTCCGACACCCGTCGCTACGGGGGCACCGGGCTCGGGCTCGCCATCTGCTAGTAGCTCGCGCGCCTGATGGGCGGGGACATCGAGGTCGAGAGCGAGGTCGGCGAGGGGAGCCTCTTCCACGTCCACCTCTCCGCGCCCGAGGCGGAGGCCGCGGTTCGTGACGACGCGCCCCGCGACTCCGCGCCGGCGGCGCAGGGCGACGTCGACGAGCGCCCCTGCGTCCTCGTCGTGGACGACGTCGCCACGAACCGCCTCCTGGCCCGCAAGGTCCTGGAGCGCGCGGGGGTCGAGGTGGTCGCGGCGCGGGACGGGAAGCAGAGCCTGGAGCGGTTCCACGAGGCGAACGAGGAGCGCCGCCCTTTCGCCGCGGTCCTGATGGACCTCCAGATGCCGATCATGGACGGGTACGAGGCCTCGCGCACGCTCCGCTCCCTGGGCTACGAGGGTCCGATCATCGCGCTCTCCGGGGCGGTGATGCGAGAGCAGCGCGCTCGCGCCCTGGAGGCGGGCTGCACCGACTTCCTGTCGAAGCCGATCGACCCCGCGCGCCTCACCGGCTTCGTGCGGAAGCTCGTGGACGGCGGCCAGACCTGAAGCGGGGATCTGAGGCGGGAGTCTGAGGCGAGGGCCCGCGCCCTGACGGGCGAGCGTCACTCCGCGAGGTCCGCGGCCTGGCTGCGCGCGGTACGCGTGAGCTCGAAGGCGCCGTAGGCCACGGCCGCGGCGAACGCCACGGCGACCACGGCGAGGAGCGCGCGCTTCCAGCCAGGGAGCTGGTTCAGGTCGTCCCCGCGGCGGTGCTGGCTGTACTGGAGGACCTGCCCCCCGCCGCTGGCGACGGCGCCGCGCGCCTGGCTCGCGCCGCCCGCGGCCGCGGCGCGGCGGGCCGCTCGATCGTCCGCAGCGCGGGCCCGGGCTTCCGCGGCGCGGGCCCGGGCCTCCCGCAATTGCTCCTCGTCGGCACCGGTGGGCGCCGCGGCCGGCGGAGCAGCCTTCGCAGAGGGGGGCTCCGCCGCCCGAGGGGCCGCCCGGGGGGCCGCCGGGGGGGCCGGGCGGCGTGCGGGCGCGGGAGCGGGCGCCGGATCGTCCTCGAACTCCAGCTCCAGGCCCCCCTCGTCGTCCGCCCCCTCGTCCCGCAGGCGGACCTCGACCTCCCCGAGGACGAAGGTCTCCCCGTCACGGATGCGCGCCTCCTTGACGCGCCGCCCCCCCACGTGGACGCCGTTGCTCGAGCCGAGGTCGACGACCTTCCAGACGCCCGCCTCCATCTCGGGGACGAGCCGGGCGTGCTTGCGGCTCACGGAGGGCTCGGGGATCACCACGTCGGCGTCCGCGCCCCGGCCGACGACGGAGGTGCCGTCGATCTCGTGGGTCGCGCCGATCGATGCGCCGGAGAGGACGAAGAGCCGTGCCATTGCGCGTATCGTAGCGGCTGCCGGGCGCACGCCGGGGGACGAACCCGGGGCGCCGACCGTCCATCCCATGAGCCCCGACGAAGCCGCCGCCACGCCGCCCGACCCGGCCGCCCCCGGGACGGAGGCCGCGATCCTCGCCCGGGGTCTCGCGCGGGTGTACCGGGGCGGGCTCGGGTGGCGGCGCCGGGAGGCGCTCCGCAGCGTCGACCTCGAGGTCCGCCGCGGGGAGACCATCGGCGTCGTCGGGCCCAACGGGTCCGGGAAGTCGACGCTCCTCCGGCTGATCGCGGGGGTGGACCGGCCGACCGGCGGGTCGGTCCTCGTCCTCGGGCACGCCCCCAGCGCGCGGGCCGTCCGGCGGCGCCTCGCCTTCCTGCCCGACGGCTCCCCGTTCCCGGAGGAGCTCTCCGGCCGGCGCGTCCTCGACCTGATCGGCTCGCTCGCGGGCACGCCCGCGCGCGAGCGCCGCGGGAGGATCGAGGGGATGCTCGAGCGGGTGGGGTTGAGCGGCGCCGGAGAGGCTCCCATCCGCTCCTACTCCCGCGGGATGCACCGGCGCTTCGGGCTGGCCCAGGCGTTCCTGAGCGAGCCCGACGTGGTCCTGCTGGACGAGCCCACCGCGGGCCTGGACGCCCCCGGGTTCTCCGTGCTCGCCGACCTGCTCGCCGAGGCCGAGCGCCGCGGCGCCACGGTGGTGCTCGCGTCCCACGTCGCCTCGGACCTGGTCGACCACTGCGACCGGCTCGCGCTCCTCGGCGCCGGCGAGGTCCGGCGCGTCGGGACCCCGGACGAGCTCCTGGGAGATCCCGACCTGGTGGAGCTCCGGGTCCGCGGGCTGGACCCCGACGGCGTGGGGCGGCTCGGCGCGCAGCTGGGCGCGACGGGCGCAGAGCTGGTGGACGCGCGCCCTGCCCACCGCTCTCTCTCGGACCTGTACCGGACCCTCGACGGGGCCGCGCCCGAGGCTCCCCCCGAGGACGGGGCCCCCTGAGCGATGGACCTCCAGCTCGTCCGCCTGATCGCCCGTCGCTCGTCCCCGCCGGCGGCGCTCGTCGCGGTGGCGGGGCTCACCGCGCTCGCCGCCGTGGGGCAGCCGGACCGGACCGACATCGCGGGGGTCTCCCCGCTCTTTGAGGGCGCGGTCACGGGCACCAGCGGCCTCTCGGCGAGCACCGCATGGCTCGTCGGCCTGCTGCTGGCGTCCCCCCTGCTGCTGGTCCAGGCCGCCCGGATCCCCGACCGGTGGTTCCGCGGGGAGGGCGACTGGCTCGGGGTGTCCCCCGCCCCGCGCTCCTCCATCGTTCGCTCCAGCCTCGCGGGCCTCGCCCTGGGCGCGGCCGCCCTGGCGGCCGCGGCCGGTGTGGGGGCGGCCGGGGTGGGAGCCAGCCCGGCGCGGGTGGCCGCCCCCGGCGGCGGCGCCCTGCTCGAGCGCGCCGCCGTGGCCGGCCCGTCGCGGTCCTTCGTGCTCATGCCCGGGGACACCTTCGAGCAGGTCCTGCCTCCGGAGTCCTTCGTCGAGGGCGAACGGGTCCGCGTTCGGGTGACGCCGACCCTCGGCGGCGCCGGCCCGACCACGTCGGCCCGGCTGGTCCTCGGCGACCGCATCGAGGAGGTCCTGATCGCCCGCCGCACTTGGGTCGAGCTCGAGGCGCCGGCGGACCGCTCGGCGGTCCGACTCACCAACACGGGCGAGGGCGCCCTCGCGATCCTCGGACCGCGGCCGGTGGAGGTGTGGCGGCCCTCCGGAGCGCTGGTGGGCGGGCACCTCCGCATGGCAGCGCACGTCGCGCTCCACCTCCTGTTCCTCGGCGCCCTGGCCCTCGGCCTCGGCGCGTGGATGGGACCGGGCATCGCCGGCGCGCTCGCCGCGGCGGTGTGGCTCGGCCTCCGCATGGGCCTCGAAGGACCGGGGGCCAGCGAGTGGCTGCCCGGCGGCGCGGCGCTCGGGTCTGGCCTCGCGGCGATCGGCGAGGGCCGCAGCCCGAGCCCCGTCGCGGGCGGGGTCCTCGCCGCGGCTGGCGCTGCGGTCCTCCTGGGCTTCGCGCTCACGCGCGCAGCGCTGTCCGCCTGGCGGCGGGACTCGAGGGGGACCTGATGGGCGGCCCCCCCCTCACGCGCCGCCCGCTCGGCGCTCTCGCGCTGCTCGCCCTCGTCGGCGCCGCCCTCGCGCCGCGCGCGGGCCAGGGCCCCGAGGACCGCGCCCGCATGGGTCCGGTCCAGCGGCTGCTGGGCCCCATCGCGTCCGCGGCGGCGAGCGTGGAGTGGGCGCGGTACATGGGCGCCCTCGACCGCGGCGACACCCCCATGGCGTACGCCCACGCGGCCCGCGCCCTGTCCCTCGACTCGCGGGCCGCGGCGGGCTGGCTCACCCTCGCCGACCACTTCGTGTTCATCCGCGCCTCCCCCCTCGAGGAGCCGGACGCGGCGGCGCGGCGCCGCTGGATCCAGGAGGGCCTCGCGGTCCTCCGGTCCGGCGAGCGTCGCTGCGCCGCTCCGGGGGCCCTCGCCCGCTACGCGGCGATCCTACGTTCCGCTTACCTGTCGGAGCTTCCGGAGGACCGACTGCCCTGGCCAGGTGGCGCGAGGGCGCTCCTGGAGGAGGCGCGCGAGGACCTCGACCGCGCCGCCGCGCTGGGCGCCGACGACCTGGAGGCCCCGCTGGCGTTCATCGAGGCGCGGGAGGCGGAGCTCGACGCCGAGGGCCGGTGACCCCGCGGGCCTCCCGGAGCGCCGAACGACCCCACCGCCGCGCGACGGGCTGATACCCTTCGCCCGTGGCCTGGATCCTCGAAGCGGAACCTCTCCTCGGCGGACTGCTCTCCGAACCGGGGTACCTCGCGCCGTTCCTGGTGCTCGTCCTGTGCGGCTTCGGGCTCCCCGTCCCCGAGGAGATCACCATGCTCGGGGCCGGCTTCCTCCTCTACCAGGGTGAGGTCGACGCCGCCCCCATCATCGCGGTCTGCTTCGCCGGCACCCTGCTCGGCGACTCGGTGCCGTTCATGGTGGGTCGCCGCTTCGGCCGCCGCGCCCTGCGGAACAAGGCGATCCGCCGGGCGGTGCACCCCGAGCGCCTGCGCGCCATCGAGCGACGCTTCGACCGACAGGGTCCTCTCGCGGTCTTCGTGTGCCGCTTCATCCCCGGGCTGCGGCTGCCCACCTGGTTCACGGCCGGCTCCCTCGGGATGCCCTACCTCAAGTTCATCGCATTCGACGGGCTCGGCGCGGCGATCCTCACCCCCACGCTGATCCTCCTCGGCCGCGAGTCCGGGGAGCAGCTGGCGGAGCTCGAGGCCCGCATCGACGACCTGCACCAGATCCTCGGGTTCGTGGTCCTCGCCCTGGTGGCGATCCTCCTCTCCCACCTCTGGATCAGCCGGCGCTGGCAGGGCCAGCCCCGCCGCACTCCGGACAGCGCCCGCGCCAAGGGCGCCGAGGCCCCTCCGGACGGGGATCGGCCCTGATACGCGACAGAAGGGCCGCAAGCGGCCACGGAGGGGGCACTTCCGATTGACCCGGAACCCCGCGCCACTATCGTATTGGCGCCGGAAACGTCGGTGGAGGCCGTCCCGCCCACGGGACGCCCCACGTCTCCCTTCCCATCTAACCCCCAGGCGCGCCAGAGAGCGCGCGAACAGTGCCCATGGATTTCCTCTACATCGCTGGCGCCGCCTCGATCGCAGCGCTCGTGTTCGCCATCGCGAAGTACGGCGCGATCATGAAAGCCGACGCTGGTGACTCCAAGATGCAGGAGATCTCCAAGCAGGTTCAGGACGGCGCCGCCGCCTTCCTGAAGGCGGAGTACAAGTGGCTCACGGTCTTCGTGGTCGTGGTCGCCGTCGCCATCTTCATGTCCGACCCCGAGCAGGGCCTCGGCCAGAAGACGGCCATCGCCTTCGTCGCGGGCGCCGCGGCCTCCGCCGTCGCGGGCTACTTCGGGATGCACACCGCGACCCGCTCGGCCGTGCGCACCACCCAGGCCGCGCGCACCGGCCTCGCCGAGGGCCTCGACGTCTCTTTCAGCTCCGGCGTCGTCATGGGCATGAGCGTCGTCGGCCTGGCGCTGCTCGGCCTCGTGGTCTTCATCAAGCTCTACGCGGCGGACTTCAACGCGAAGGGCCTCGAGTACGTCCTCGGCTTCAGCTTCGGCGCCTCCTCCATCGCGCTCTTCGCGCGCGTGGGCGGCGGGATCTTCACCAAGGCCGCGGACGTCGGCGCCGACCTCGTCGGCAAGGTCGAGGCGGGCATCCCCGAGGACGACCCCCGGAACCCCGGCACCATCGCGGACAACGTCGGCGACAACGTCGGTGACGTGGCCGGCATGGGCGCGGACCTCTTCGAGTCCTACGTCGGCTCGATCATCGCGGCGATGACCCTCGCGGCCATCACCTTCAAGGACGAAGCCAACATGGCGAGCCTCGCGCTGCTGCCCCTCGCGGTCGCGGCCATCGGCATCTTTGCCTCCATCGCCGGCACCTTCTTCGTGAAGGCGAAGGACGAGCACCAGATCCACAGCGCGCTCTTCCGCGGCCTGATCGTCGCCTCGATCGCCACCATCGGCGGCACCGCGGCCCTCGTCTACAAGGTGTTCGAGTTCCCCGAGGGCGTCGAGGGCTACAAGCTCCTGGTCGCCGTGGTCGCGGGCGTCGGCGTCGGCGTCCTCATCGGCAAGGTCACCGAGTACTACACCTCGACCGAGACCAGCCCCGTCCACACCATCGCCAGCAAGTCCGAGACGGGCTCCGCGACGAACATCATCTCCGGCCTCGCGGTCGGCATGCGCTCCGTCGCGCTCTCCGTGCTGCTCATCTGCCTCGCGATCTTCATCGCCGACTGGGCGGGCAACAGCGGTGAGGGCATCGGCTACGGCGTCTACTGCGTCGCGCTCGCCGCGGTCGGCATGCTCTCGACCCTGGGCATCTCCCTCGGCGTCGACGCCTACGGCCCGGTCGCGGACAACGCGGGCGGCCTGGCGGAGATGGCCGAGCTGCCCCCGGAGGTCCGGGAGCGCACCGACGCCCTCGACGCGGTCGGCAACACCACCGCCGCGATCGGCAAGGGCTTCGCGATCGGCTCGGCCGCCCTCACGGCGCTCGCGCTGTTCAGCGCCTTCCAGCTCCGGGCGGACAGCCTCCTCAGCGCCGCCGGCGCCGAGGCGCTCAACTTCTCGCTCACCAACACGGAGGTCCTGATCGGCCTTCTGCTGGGCGGCATCCTCCCCTTCCTCTTCTCCGCCCTGACCATGGAGGCCGTCGGCAACGCGGCCCAGGCCATGGTCGAGGAGGTCCGCCGCCAGTTCCGGGAGATCCCCGGGATCATGGAGGGCACCGGGAAGCCGGACGCCGCGCGCTGCGTCGCCATCTCGACGGAGGGTTCCCTCAAGCAGATGGTCGTCCCCGGCCTCATCGCCGTGGCCGCCCCCATCCTCGTGGGCCTCTGGAGCATCGCCGCCCTCGGCGGCCTGCTCGCCGGCGCCCTCGTGGCCGGCATCATGATGGCGATCTTCATGGCCAACGCCGGCGGCGCCTGGGACAACGCGAAGAAGTACATCGAGGGCGGCGCCCACGGCGGCAAGGGCTCGGAGCCCCACAAGGCCGCGGTCGTCGGTGACACGGTCGGTGACCCCTTCAAGGACACCTCCGGCCCGTCGCTGAACATCCTCGTGAAGCTGATGACCGTCGTCGGCCTCGTCTTCCTGCCCTGGTTCATCTGAGCCGGTGAAGAGGCCCCGCGCTCCGGCGCGGGGCCACGGAGCAGCCCCATAGACGCCAAGACACTCGCCGCCACGGTCGCCCGGATCGTGGAAGAGAAGAAGGGCGTGGACCTCGTGGTCTACGACGTCGCGGACGCGATCAAGGTCGCCGACTACTTCGTCGTGGTCACCGGGACGAGCCGCCCCCACGTCCGCGCCATGTACGAGGACGTCCACCACCGCCTCAAGCGGCTCGGGGAGACCCACTCCCGCGCGGAGGGCGCCGACCTCGGCTGGTGGGTCCTCGTGGACTACTCGGACGTCGTGGTCCACATCCAGCAGGACGAGGCGCGCGAGTACTACGGTCTCGACGACCTCTACGGGGACTGCCCCAAGCTCGACTGGGAGGCCGTCCCCGTCACGGAGACCGGCGCCCTCTCGGACGCCGAGGGCTGACCTCCGGAAGAATTCCGGACATGGAGGGGCCGGCC
>JASFWR010000001.1:0-42176 GCA_050049155.1 Planctomycetota bacterium
CACGCCGGCCACGGTGACGCTCGACTCGGCCACGTTGGTGGAGAGCACCACCCGTCGCCGCGGCCCCGCCCGCAGCGCCGCGTCCTGCCGGTCGGGCGGCAGGTCCCCGTAGAGCTCCACGACGTCCACGTCCCGCAGGAACCCCAGCGCCGCCGCGCACCGCCGGATCTCCCCCACGCCCGCGAGGAACACCAGCACGTCCCCCTCGGACCGGTCGAGCGCGGCGCGCACGGCGCGGGCGACCTGGGCGGGGAGCGCCTCCTTGCCGTCGCGGGCGCCGGCCGCGCCGCGCTCCGGGGGGACGAAGTCCACCTCCACCGGGAACAGTCGCCCCTCGCTGGTCACGATCGGCGCCGGGCCGGCCGCCCCCCCGAGGAACGCCGCGATGGGCTCGGCCTGCAGGGTGGCCGACGTCGCGATCAGGCGCAGGTCCTCCCGCGCCTCCTCCCGCACCCGGCGCGCCATGGCCAGCGCCAGGTCCGCCTCGAGGCTCCGCTCGTGGAACTCGTCGAAGACGATGCAGCCGACCCCCTCGAGGAACGGGTCCTCCTGGAGGCGCGCGAGGAGGATGCCCTCGGTGCAGAAGAGGACGCGCGTGTCCCGCCCGGCCTTCCGATCGAAGCGGACGTGGTACCCGACCTCGCCGCCGAGGGTCCACCCGTTCTCCTCGGCCACGCGGCGGGCCGCGGCCCGGGCCGCGATCCGCCTCGGCTCGAGCACCACCACCGGCCCCAGGCCCGCGCGCAGCAGGGCGGGCGGGACGCGGGTCGTCTTGCCCGCGCCCGGGGGCGCCACCAGGACCGAGACCCCGCGCTCCCGCGTGGCGGCCACCACGTCGTCGAGGACCTCCTCGATGGGCAGGTCCGCCGCCCCGCTCGCGCCCTCCTTCCCCATCCCCGGTCTCAGTCCAAGGCAGTCCGGAAGGCCTCGCGGACCGCCTCCACCCGGCGCCGGTTGGCGCCCAGGTCGGAGTAGCCCAGGCGAGAGGCGGAGCGCACGTGGATCACCCCGGCGGCCGCGTCGAGCCGCGCCTCGAAGTCGTCGCGGAAGCGCAGGAGCCGCGTCTTGAAGACGGCGTGCAGGTACTCGGGCTCCACGACCTCCAGGGACGCCCGCTCCCCCACCACTGCCGCGAGGGCCTCGAAGGCCGCGGCGGGGGACGTCCCGGCGGGGATGTCGAGGGGCGCCACCCGCGCGCCTTCCGGCGCTCCCTCCTCGCTGGAGACGCAGTTGGGCGACCCGGGGCACGGGCGCAGCGCGCCCCCGTCGAGCCCGACCTCCGGCCCCGCGCAGCCGATGGCCGCGGCCAGCAGGAGGAGGGAGGCGAGGAGGGCCGTGGTGATCATCTTGCGCAGCGTCATCGAGGTGGTCCCGTCCCGGAGTCTCGTGGAAAGCGGTCCGGAGGGGAACCGGGAGTTCGCGCAGCCGCCGGGGCAGAGGCAGGAAAGTCTCCGCGCAGGTCGCTAGGATCGAGGGCGAAGGGGGAAAGAGGGGCGCGGACCGCACCCTCCTCGAACATCATGATGGGTCTTTGCCACCTGGAGCCGTTGCTCCACGCGAACACGTCCTGGGTCCTCGGACTCGTCCCGGCCGGGGGCGCGAGCATGCTCGAGAAGCTGCCGCTGATCCTGGGCGGCGCGATCATCGGGGGGTCGATCGCCTGGGTCCTGGCCAAGCGCCAGAGCCTCACCCAGCACCGCATCCAGCAGGAGCTCTGGGACCGCAAGTTCCGCCTGGCCGAGGCGGACCGCGAGGCGGCGGTCACCTCGCTGAACCAGAACAACATCGACGTGAAGCGCATCAAGGGCACCTACGAGGCCCACGTGCAGCGCATCACCTCCCTCCAGGCGGAGCTCACCGCCGAGCGCACCCACACCGAGCAGCTGCGGGGCGAGATCGACGGGATGGAGGCGGCCATGGCGGAGCTCGGCGGCGCCCGCGAGGCCAGCGAGTCCGCGGCGGCCGACGCCCGGGCCGAGTCCGACCGCAAGACCCGCGTCCACCGTGAGATCTCCAAGGAGCGCGACACCCTCCAGGCCCGGGTCCAGGGCCTCGAGGCGGAGCTGGAGAAGGCCCGCGCGAAGCTCACCGACGACACCAAGGCGTTCCGCGCCACCATCGCGGAGCGGGACGGCAAGGTCGCGGAGTGGCAGCGCCGCCACGCCGAGGACCAGGAGGCCATGGGCGCGACGCTCGCCGGGCTCGAGGAGCGCATCCTCGAGCTGGAGCCGGTGCCCGCCCAGCTGGAGGAGACCCGCCTCGAGCTCGACGAGGCCCGGGCGGAGCGCGCCCGCCTCGTGCGCGACCACGCCGAGGAGGTCGAGCGCCTGAACTCCGCCTCCGCCGAGGAGCTGGACGCGGTCCGGCTCGCCGAGGAGGAGGCCCGGGACACGGCGGCGGCCGCCGCCGACGCCACCCGCATCGAGCTGGAGGAGCGGCTCGCCGAGCTGGCCCCGCTGCCCGAGCAGCTGGAGGCGGCGCGGCTGGAGCTCGAGCTGCTGCGCAGCGAGCGCACGGCGCTCCTCGAGTCCACCACGGCGGAGATCACCGAGCTCAAGGGCCGGATCTCGGAGCTCGTCCCCCTGGAGGAGCAGCTGAACGCGAGCCGCGCGCAGGCGGAGAAGCTCCGCACGGAGCTCGCCAACCTCGAGGCGTCCTCCGCCACGCAGGAGTCCGAGCTCCGGGAGCGCATCGCCGAGCTGGAGCCCCTGCCCGGCGAGCTGAGCGCGGCGAGGAGCGACCTGCGCAACGCGCGCGAGCGCCTGGCGGAGCTGGAGCCCCTGGTCCCGCGCCTCGCCCGCGTGGAGACGGAGCTCGACGTCGCCGGGGACCGGAACGACGCCCTCCGCTCGGAGACGAGCGAGGAGATCGCCACCCTCCAGAGCCGCGTCGCGGAGCTGGAGCCCGTGGTCGTGGAGCTCGCCCGGCGAGAGGGCGAGCTCAAGATCCTGCGGGAGCGCGTCGAGACCCTCGAGCCCCTGCCCGCGGAGCTGCGGGACCGGGAGGCCGAGCTCCAGGAGCTCCGGGAGCGCTCCGCCGAGGACGCGGAGAACGCCCGCCTCAAGGAGCGCGAGCTCGAGCAGCGCCTCAAGCAGCTCGAGGGCATCGAGGACGAGTTCCTCGCGCTGCGCAACGACTTCGGTGAGTTCAAGACCGCCGCGAACCGCGACGCCCGCGCCGCGGAGCTGGACGGCAAGCGGCTCGCCACGAGCCTCGAGGAGCTCGAGGCGCGCAACGCCGAGCTCGAGTCGCTCCGCGGGCGGCTGTCGGAGCTCCAGGCGGCGCAGAAGGCCGACCAGCGGGAGGCGCACCAGCTCCGTGGTCAGGCCGGCAAGCTCGAGACGCGGCTGACGAGCACCAAGCTCAAGCTGGACGAGCAGGTCGCGCAGCTGCGCGAGGCGAAGGCCGAGCTCACCAAGCTGCGCAGGGTCGTGGCGCGGGCGGAGGCCCGCGAGCAGGCGGCCGCCGCCAAGGCCGCGCGCGCGGCGGGCGGCGCCGCGGAGCCGGGGAAGGCCGCGGCCGGGAAGGGCTCCACGAAGAAGGCTCCCGCGAAGAAGGCCGACTCGAAGAAGACGCCGGCGTCGAGGAAGTCCGGGGGCTCGAAGGAGAACGTCAAGACGATCCAGCCCGCCCCGCGCCGCAGCGCCGACGACCTCACCGCCATCAGCGGCATCGGCCCGAGCTACGAGAAGGTCCTCAAGAAGGCGGGCATCCACCGCTACGAGCAGCTCGCGACCCTCACCGCGCCCAAGCTGCAGGCCCTCGCGGAGAAGATCGACATCCCCGTCGACCGCATGAAGAAGGACCGCTGGGTCCAGAAGGCCAAGGCCGCCCACCAGAAGAAGTACAAGCCCTGAAGCGGGCTCCGGTCGCCTGTCCAACCCGAGCGCCCCGCGGCACCCGCCGTGGGGCGCTCTCCTTGGTTCGAGCCGCCGCGCGGGGAGGGGGCCGTCGTCGCGGTGACCCCGGGGCCCAGGAGCGTCGAGGAGGCGGGACCCCACCCGATCGCGCCGCCGCTCCGCGGGAACGAAGGGACGCCCCGTCGGACGAGCGCCGCGCCGAGGTCCCAGGGCAAGATGGGGCCATGGCCCACGACCACCCCTCCCCCCCCACCGTGGACCGCTACGCCCTGGCGTCGTGGATCTACGACGCCGCCACGGCGGGGTGGAGCGGGGGCGCCATCTGGGCCACGCGGGCCGAGGTCCTGAAGGACTGCCCCCCCGGGTCTGAGCTCCTGGTGCCCGGCCCCGGCACCGGGCGGCTCGCGGTCGAGGCGGCGCGCCGCGGGGTCCGCGTCACGGCGGTGGAGCGGTCCCCGCGCATGCTCGCCCGCGCCCGGCGGCGGGCCCGCCGCGCCGGGGTCGAGCTGGACCTGCGCGCCGGGGACGCCACCGCCCTCCCCCGGGAGGCGCGGTACGACGCCGTGGCCCTCGAGCACTTCCTCAACGTCTTCCCCAGGCCGGAGATGGAGCGGGTCCGGGAGGGGATGATCGCGCGGGTCCGGCCCGGGGGCGTCCTGGCGATCGCCGACTTCGCCCCCGTGGATCCCGCCGCCTCGCCCCTCGCGCGGGCCGCCCAGCGGCTCCATCATGTGACCCCGCTCGGCGGCTGCGCGCTGCTCACCGGGAACGCCATGCACCCCATCTTCGACCACGGCCTCGAGCTCGCGGACCGGGACGACCTCCGGCTGGAGCGCGTCCACGACGCCCGGAGCCACGGCGTCGGCCCGCGCTGGTTCCGGTGCTGGGTCTTCCGCCGCGCGGAGGAGCGCTCGTGACGGCGACGGGTCCCTCCACCGCGCGAGCCACGGCGATCGGCCTGGCCTCGGGGGCGGCGCTGCTCGGGGCGTTCCTGGCCCTCGGGTGGCGTGACCTCGACGCCGCGTGGGCCGGGCTCGACTTCAACGGCGCGCTCTTCGAGGACTTCCTCGGCCCCTACTGGAACACGGCCCGGGGGCTCGCCGCGGGCGAGCCGAGCCCCGCGCCTGGCTACCTGTACCCCGCGTTCGGCGCCTGGCTGCTGGCGCCCCTCGCGGGCCTCGGGCCCGCGGGCGCGTCGTGGCTCTGCCTCGGGCTCATGGCCGGCGCCGCGGCCCTGCTCCTCGCGAGCCTGCTGCGCCTCCGGCCGGCCCGGAGCGACGGCGAGGCGGCGCTGGTGGGCGCCGCCGTGCTCCTCGCCCATCCGGTCGTCCACGGCGCGTACTGGGGCCAGGCCGCCCTCCCGGTGACCGCGCTGTCGGTGGCGGCGTTCGCCGCGTGGAGTGCGGGACGCTCGGCCACGGGCGGGGCGCTGGTGGGCGTCGCCGCCGCCGTGAAGCTGACCCCCCTCGTGCTCCTGCTGGCGCCCGCCGCGCGGCGCGACGGCCGCGCCCTCGTCGCCGGGCTCGGGGCCTTCGTGGCCTGCGCGGTGTTGGTCCCGGCGCTGCTCATGGGACCCGCCGACCTCGCCGCCTTCCACGCGGAGGCGGCGTCGCAGCTGCGGGAGCTCGCGGGGAGCGCGAGCACCGGGGTCGGCGGCCGTGGCAGCCAGGACCCCGGCGCCCTCCTGGCCCGGCTCGCCGGGGACGGGGCCTTCTGGATCGGGAAGGCCGCGGGCCTCGGTGTCTCGGCCCTGGCGGTCCGCGCCGCGTTCCAGGAGCTGCGCGAGGCGGCCCCCTCCTGGGAGCGCGCCCTCGTGCTGCTGGCGGCGGTGCCCTGGCTCCTGGTCACACCCACCTGGGCCCACGGGCTCGCGTGGTCGGTGGTGGCCTGGCGTCTCGGCTGGGCGGCCGGCGGCACGGCGCGCGCCCTGGCCCTCGGCTCCGCCCTCCTGGGCACCCTCCCCCTCCTGCGCCTCGTCGCCGACCCCGTGCGGCACGCCTCCCTCGGGCTCCCCGCCGCGGCCGCTGCCCTCGCCCTCGCCGCCGCAGCCCTCACCGCCGCGCGCTCCTCCCCCGATTCCCTCTCCCCGGGGCGAGACGACGCCGCGGACACGCGTCCCTGAGCGCGGCGGTCCCAACCGGGATCGTGAGGGACGCCGGTCTTGGTCGCTCGCGCGGGAGCGGCTAGGCTCGCGCCGATGGAAGCCCTCGCCCCCGCCGCCGCCGGATTCCTGGCGGCCCTCGTCCTCGGCCTGCTCCTCAGGTCCCGCGCCGTCGCCCAGCTGGCCGCCGAGCACCGGGAAGAGCTGGCGGCCGTGAGGGGAGAGGCGGAGGCCGCCCAGGCCGCCCTCCGCGACGCCGCCGCCGCGGACCGCGAGGCCAAGGTCCGGCTGGAGGCCGAGGTGGAGAAGGTGGAGGCCCTCAAGGCCAGCGCCGAGGAGGCCGCCCGCGAGCGCGACGAGTTCCTCCGCGCCCAGAAGGCCGAGATGGAGCAGACGTTCAAGGCCCTCTCCAGCAAGGCGCTCGAGGACTCCAACAAGTCGTTCCTGGAGCGGGCGAAGGAGAAGCTCGAGCCCATGGACAAGCAGCTCGAGCGGCTCGAGAAGGCGACCAAGGAGATGGAGGAGAAGCGCCAGCTGGCGTACGGCTCCATGAGCAAGGAGCTCACCGGGCTCCGCGAGGCCACCGAGCAGTACCGCGTCCAGGCCCAGAGCCTCTCCGAGGCCCTGAAGGGCTCGTCCCAGGCGCGGGGCCGGATCGGGGAGATGGTCCTCCGCAACATCGCGGAGCTCGCGGGCATGACCCCCCACTGCGACTTCGTCGAGCAGGGGACGGACGCCGCGGGGAATCGGCCGGACATGATCGTCAAGGTCCCGGGCGGGGGCGAGATCCCGATCGACGCCAAGTTCCCGCTGGCCGCCTACGACAAGGCGATCCAGACGGACGACCCGACCCAGCGCAAGGAGCACCTCGCGCAGCACGCGCGGGACCTGCGCAAGCACGTGATGGACGTGTCCAAGCGCGACTACGCCGGCTCCGCCGAGGGGGACTCGGACTTCACGGTCCTGTTCCTCCCCTTCGACCACCTCCTCGCCGCGGCGTTCGAGGCGAGCCCCGGCCTGCAGGACGAGGCCTTCGAGAAGCGGGTGCTGATCACCACGCCCGTGACCCTCGTGGCCCTGCTGCGCACGATCGCCCTCTACTGGCGCCAGCACCAGCTGGCCGAGAACGCCCAGGAGATCGCCGACGCGTCGAAGGAGCTCATGGACCGCCTCGGGACCTTCGCCGAGCACTTCGCCAAGGTCGGCCGCGGGCTCAAGCAGTCCACCAACGCCTTCAACGACGCGGTGGGCAGCTACGAGCGGCGGATCCTCCCCGCCGGGCGGAAGGTCAAGAAGCTCCAGGGGGGCAAGGACGAGCTCCCGGAGCTGCCCGAGCTCTCGGCCGAGGTCCGGCAGCTCGACTTCACCGGCGACGAGGCCTGAGCCCGCGCCTCGCGCGGGCCGGCACGCGTCCCGTCACGCGGTGGCGGGGGTGCGGCCCAGCCTTCCCTCGGCCGCGGCCTCGACCGCGGTCAGCGCGGCCCCCATGCGCTCGACGGTCTCGGGCGACTCCGACATGGCCAGCATGGGCTCGAGCTCGATGGGCTCCCCCACCTCGAGGGCGATGCGGCTGAAGGGCAGCGGTACTAGCAGCCGGTCCCAGGTCCGCAGGTGGACGCCGCGCGAGCAGGCGAAGGAGATCGGGACCACGGGGCTCCCGGAGAGCCTCGCCAGCATGATCGCGCCCGGCTTGAACTCGTGCGGCGGCCCGGTGCTCCCGTCCGGGGCGATCAGGGGCGACAGGTTCGCCTCCTTGATGGCCATGTACATGTCGCGCATGGCGAGGGCGCCGCTGCGGCGCCCGGAGCCGCGGATGGCCATGACCCCGAGCTTCGCCAGCAGCCGCGCCCCCAGCTCCCCGTCCTTGGACGGGCTCACGAGGGCGCCCGGCACGACGCCGCGGGACCGGAGCCGGCGCAGGTACGCGACCCCCATGATCTGGCGCTGGTGCCACACGCAGGGGATGAACCGCTCGCCGCGCTCGAGGAGCGGCGCGAGGTGCGCCTCCCCGTGGACCTCCATCCGGAGCGTCGCCCAGTAGAGGCGCAGGAGCAGTGCGAGGACGCCGGCGAAGAGGGGGAAGACCGCCGTCCTCCACCAGGGCATCGGCTTCTGGGCGCGGGGCGCGCCGCGCTGCCGCTCCGGGAGCGGGGTCGGGTCCGGGGTGGCGTCCGAGCCGGTCATGGCGGTCAGCCGGCGCTCACCTTGCCGGAGCGCACCCGCTCGGCGAGGACCGCGGCGAGGCCGCGGATGGTCGGCTGGTCGAAGAAGTCGCGGATGTCGAGCCCGCCAGGGAAGCGGGCCTCGATCAGCCCGTGGATCTCCGCCAGGTCGATGGAGCTCATGCCCTGCTCGAAGAGGTTGTCCTCCGGCCCGAACCGCAGGCCCTCGAGCACCTGGTCGCAGAAGGCGCACATCATGGCCTCCATGTCCTCGGGCGTGCCGGCGGCCGCGTCGGCCGGGGCGGTCTCTGCGGCGGCGTTCTCTGCGGCGGTCCCCTCCCCGTCCCGCGACGCCGGCGAGAGGGCCTCGAGCGCCTCGTCGAAGGCCCCGGCGAGGAGCTCGCGGGCGAGCTGGGCGCGCTGCACCTTCCCGCTCGTGGTCCGGGGGATCTGCTGCACCGGCACGACGAGCTCGACGCCGATGCCGTAGACGTCGGAGAGGTGCCGCCGCGCGGCGACCGCCGTGTCCGCGAAGCCCGCGGGGTCCCCGCGGTGGACCACGAAGACGGCCGCCTCCTCGGCCGCGCCCTCGCGCTGGACCGGCGCCACCGCGACGCGCAGGGCGTCCACGCCGAGGGCGGCCTGCAGGCTCTCCTCGAGGTCGTGCGGATAGAGGTTCTGACCGTTCACGATCACCAGGTCCTTCATGCGCCCTGTGATGTGCAGCTCCCCGCCGCGGAGGAAGCCGAGGTCCCCGGTGTCCAGCCAGCCCTCCCCCTGCAGGGCGGCGTCGGTGGCGGCGGGGTCGTCGAGGTACCCCTCGGTCACGTTGTCGCCGCGGATCCAGACCCGGCCCACGTGGTCCTCGGGGAGCCCGCCGCCGTCGAGCCCGGTGATCCGGACCTCGACGCCGTCGAGAGGGCGGCCACAGCCCACGGTGACCATGGCGCCGTCCCCGTCCGTCTCGCGCACGGCGTCGCCCGGCCCCGTGGCCTCGCGGGAGAGCCGGACCCCGTCGATGACGTCCCCGAGGGACGGGAAGGTCACCGCCAGCGTGGCCTCGGCGAGCCCGTAGACCGGGAAGATGGAGGTCCGCGCGAGGCCGGCCGCGGCGAGGCGGTCGAGGAACTCCCTGGAGAGCGCCAGGGAGATGGGCTCGGCCCCGTTCATGATGAGCCGCACCCGGGAGAGGTCGAGGCCGTCGGGGACCCCCTTGCGGTCGATGGACTTCAGGGCGTGCCGGTACCCGAAGTTCGGCGAGGAGAGGATCGTCGACCCCAGGGCGGCCGCGTCCTGCAGCCAGACCAGCGGCGTGCGCGCGAAGGCCGACGTGGGCATGAGCACCTGGTCCGCGCCGCCGAGCAGCGGCGCGAGGTGGAAGCCCACGAGGCCCATGTCGTGGGAGAGGGGCATCCAGCTGAACGTGCTGTCCCCCGCCCCCAGCCGGATGCCGTCACGGATGGACCGCAGGTTGGCCAGGGCCTGGCCGTGCCGGATGATCACGCCCTTCGGGGCGCGGGTGGAGCCGGAGCTGAACTGCACGAACGCCACCTCGTCGGCGCGGCGCTCCACCTCGGCGCCCGGCGCCCCCTCCCCCGTGGGCCAGCAGCGGCGGGCCGCCATCCCGGGCTCGGCGAGGCGCTCGAAGCCCGCGTCCTCGATCACGAGGGCGGCCCCGGAGCGGCGGGCGAGGATGTCGAGGATCTTCGAGCGGCTGGCCTCGTTCGAGGGCGGCGCGAGCGGCACCGCCACGAGGCCGCCGAGCTGGCAGGCCCAGAAGATCTCCACGAAGGCCGCGGGGTCGTCCACCGGCATGACGACCTCGCCGCCGCGCTCGACGCCGGCGCGCTCGAGGTCCCCCAGCCGCCGCAGCGCGGCCTCCCGGAGCTCGGCCACGGTCGTCCACCGGTACTGGCCGGGCTTCTCGAAGAAGCCGAGCCGCTGCTCCCCGCTCCGCTCGGAGCGGAGGAGGTCGACGAGGGTCTTGGGGTCGGACATCGGGCGTTCGCTATCGGCGCGTGACGCTCAGCGGGATGGGGTCCCGCGCCCTGAGGTTCACGCCCGGCTCGATGGCCGGGGCCTCCTGGGAGAGCGCGCCGAGATGGTAGCGGGCCGACACCCAGGCGAGATGCTGCACCGTGGCGTTCAGGGCGAACCCGTCCCCCGCGCAGCGCCGTGGCCCCGAGGAGAAGGGGATGTAGGCCCCGCGCACGGGGGCGATCCCCGAGGCCGGGATGCGTCCGGGGTCGAAGCGCTCGGGCTCCTCCCAGTAGGCCGGGTGCCGGTGCAGGAGGTACGGGGTGATGAGGATCTGGGTCCCGGCCGGCACGGCGTGCCCCGCGAGGACGTCGTCCTTGAGGGCGCGGCGCGTGAACATCCACACCGGCGGGTAGAGCCGGAGCGTCTCGTGGATGATCCGCGAGCCCAGGTCGTAGCGCCCCTGGTGCATCTTGCCGTCGAAGGTCGGCGCCCCGACCGCGTCCACCTCCGCCGCGAGCGCCCGCTGGACGTCCACGTTCCGCGCCAGGAGCGACCAGGCCCAGGCCGTGGTGGCGGCGGTGGTCTCGTGGCCGGCGACCAGAAGCGTCATGAGCTCGTCCACGAGCCCCTCCATGTCCAGCGGCGCCCCGGTGTCGCGGTCGCGCGCCTCGAGGTAGCGCCCGAGGAAGTCCTCCGCGCCGTCCCCGCCGCGGGCGCGGCGCTGCTCGATCACCTCCCGCACCACGGGCCAGAGCTGGCGGAAGCGCATGGCGAACATGAGGTCGCGCTCCGCCGTGTCCACCACGAGGTCGAAGGGGTTACCGCCCTCCCGCGCGTCGAGGGCCTCGAGGTCCTCCCCGAACACCGTGCGCAGGATGATCCGCAGGCCGAGGCGATTCGCCTCGTCCACGATGTCGAGGGGCTCCCCGCTGTCGGCGTGCGCCTCCCAGACGGCCGCCCGCTCCTCGATGCAGCGCGCGATGAGGGCGCTCATGGCCCCCACGCTCGGCCGGCTGAACGCCGGCTGCAGCATCCGGCGCCGCGTGCGCCAGTGGTCACCGTCGGAGACGATCAGCCCGTCGCCGAGCAGCATCTTCACCCGCTCGAACCCCACGCCCTTGCCGTAGTCCGGCTGGCGCCGGGTGAGGATCTCGTGGATCGCCTCGGGGTCGTTGAGCACCCAGACGGGGAGGCCCCCGTCGCCCGCGACGTTGTCGCCCTTGCCCTGCGGTGGGATGGCCCAGACGTCCCCGTACTCCTCGAAGCCCCGGCTCAGGTAGTCCAGGGTCTCCTGGTTCGCGTCGAAGGCGAAGGGCGACCCCGGGCCCGGGAGGGCGGCGTTCGTGCGCGGCGGCGAGGTCATCGGGTGCGGGCCGAGGGGAGGCGAGGGAGTGGGCCCTGAAGGACTCGAACCTTCGACCAAGCGATTATGAGTCACCTGCTCTAACCGACTGAGCTAAGGGCCCGTTCGCCGCCTCGGCGGAGAGAGAGGGTAACCTCTCGCCATGACCTCCACCGAGATCGATGTGCGCGGAGAGTTCGCGCGGCTGCACGAGGCGTTCGAGGCCTTCGAGGCGATCCGCCTGGAGGGGGAGGGGGCGTGCCGCGCCCGCGCCCCCGAGGTCTCGGGCTGGAGCGTGGAGCAGCACCTCTACCACATCGCCCTCGCCACGGACCTCGCCTTCCGGCACGTGCGGTCGCTGGTGGCGGGGAAGGGGCGCCTGATCCAGGAGGAGGGGGCCCTGGACCCGCGGGCCGCCGAGGTGCTGGCCAACGACGCCACCCCCCGCGGGGAGGCCGAGGCGCCGCGCATGGTCACGCCGGACGAGACCGTCGAGCCGCGCTTCCTCGAGATGGAGCTGAAGGGGAACCGCGAGGTCCTCGAGGGGCTGGAGGCGATCGCGGAGGACATCGCCGGGGCGCCTGCGTGGATCCCCCACCAGGAGCTCGGCCCCCTCTCCGCCGCGCACTGGCTCCGCTTCGCCGCGCTCCACGCCCGCCACCACTGGGCCATCGTCCGCGACATCCGCGCCGCCCTCGCGGCCTGAGCCGGAGGGCCCCATGCACACCACGATCCTCGCGGCGCTCATCGCCGCCGCGGCCCAGGTTCCCGGCTCCACGCAGGGCCCCGGCTCCATACAGGGCCACGGCGCCGCCGACCTCACCCCCGCCGGCCCAGCCCCCGCGGAGCCCGCCGCGGCCGACGTCTGGATCAGCGGGGAGGGCGGCTACCACACCTACCGTATCCCGTCCGTGGTCCGCGCCCCCGACGGGGCGCTGCTCGCCTTCTGCGAGGGCCGCAAGGGCGGCCGCGGGGACACGGGCGACATCGACCTCGTCATGAAGCGCTCCACCGACGGGGGCGCGACCTGGGGCGAGCAGCGAGTCCTGTGGGACGACGGTCCCAACGTGTGCGGCAACCCGTGCCCCGTGCTCGACCGGGACACCGGGATCCTGCACCTGTTCCTCACCCACAACCTCGGCCGGGACCACGAGAGCGAGATCATCGCGGGGACCTCCTCGGGGACGCGGACCGTCTGGGTGATGACGAGCGCCGACGGGGGCCTGGCGTGGAGCGCGCCCCGCGAGGTCACGGCGAGCACGAAGCGGCGGGACTGGACGTGGTACGCCACCGGCCCCGGCGTCGGGATCCAGCTCGAGGTCGGCCCCCACGCCGGGCGCCTCGTGATCCCCTGCGACCACATCGAGGCCGACACCCGGCGCTACTACAGCCACGTGCTCCTCTCCGACGACCACGGGGCCACCTGGCGCATCGGCGGGCGCTCCAGGCGGGACCAGCTCAACGAGTGCCAGGTGGCCGAGCTCGACTCGGGCGAGCTGGTGCTGAACATGCGGAACTACAACCGCCAGAAGCGGGCGCGGGCCGTGACCCGGTCCGGGGACGGCGGCGAGTCCTTCGGCGAGGTGCGCTGGGACGAGGCTCTCCCCGAGCCCATCTGCCAGGCGGGGCTGGTCACCGTCCGCGCCCCGAGGCCCGGCGGCGGGCTGGAGCGGTGGGTCGCCTTCTCCAACCCGGCGTCGCCCGACCGCCGGGAGCGGATGCTCGTGCGCGTCAGCCGCGACGGCGCCGCGACCTGGAGCACGGCCGCTCTGCTCCACGGCCAGGCGGCCGCCTACTCGTGCCTGGTCGACCTCACCGAGGGCGCCGCGCCCGCGGTCGGGTGCCTGTACGAGCGCGGGGCCGAGCACCCCTACGAGCGCATCACCTTCGAGGCCGTCCGGCTCACCGCGCCGGACCCCGCCCGGACCGACCCTGACGGGACCGGCGCCGCCGCGCCCGCGGGGCGGCGCTGACCGGGATCAGGCCTCGTCGGCGGCCCGGGCGACGATCATCGCGATGCAGGCGGTGAGGCGCTCGGCCATCTCGAGGTGCAGGAACTCGTTGGGCCCGTGGGCGTTGGACCCCGGCCCGAGCACCCCGGTGATGACGAACTGCGCCTCGGGGAAGGACTCGCCCAGCAGGCCCATCAGGGGGATCGTGCCCCCCTCCCCCAGGGAGACCGCGGCCTCCCCGAAGAACTCGCGGCTCGCGCCCTGGATGGCCTCGTCGAGCCACGGCGCGAAGGGCGGCGCGTTCCAGCCGGTGGCCCCGTCGGCGTTCTCGAAGGAGACCCTCGCCCCGTAGGGCGGGTCCGCCTCCAGGGCCTCGCGGATCGCGGCCACGGCCACGTCGGGGTCGGTGGTGGGCGCCGTCCGGAAGCTCAGCTTCAGGGCCGTCTCCGGCCGCAGCACGTTGCCCGCGTGCTCCAGCGGCGGCATGCCCGCCGCGCCGGTGACCGAGAGGGTGGCCCGCCAGGTCCTCGCCAGGACCCGCTCCACGCCGTCGGCCCCCATGGGGCGCACCCCGGGCTGGAACGGGTACTTGTCGTGGACGCTGTCCCCGAGCACCGCCGCCGCCGCGCGCGCCTGCGCCTCGCGGTCCGCCGGGACCTCCGCGCGCAGCGCGGGCAGGATCACCTCGCCGGTGTCCACGTCCTCGACCCGGTCGAGGAGGCGGCGCGCCACGCGGAAGCTCGACGCCACCACGCCGCTGGCGTCGCCGGAGTGGACGCCCTCGGACACGGTGGAGACGCGCAGGTCCCCGGTGACGTTCCCGCGGAGGGAGGTGCAGAGCCACATACGCTCGTAGTCCCCCGCGCCGCTGTCGAGGCAGACCACGAGGGACGGCGTCCCGATGCGCTCCGCCAGGTGCTCGACGTACGCGGCGAGGTGCGGGCTGCCGCTCTCCTCGCTGGTCTCGATCAGGCAGACGCAGCGCGGGTGCGGCGCGCCCTGGTCCTGGAGCGCCTCGAGCGCGCCGAGGGACCCGAACACCGCGTACCCGTCGTCCGCGGCGCCGCGCCCGTAGAGCTTGCCGTCCTGGACGACCGGCTCCCAGGGTCCCTTGTCGTCGTCCCACCCGGTGACCTCCGGCTGCTTGTCGAGATGCCCGTACATGAGGATGGTGTCCCCGTCCCGCCCGGGCTCCATGCCGAAGGCGGGCACCTCCACCAGGAGGGTGGGCGTGAGGCCGTCGAGGCGGACGATCTCCACCGTCATCCCCGCGAGCTGCCGGCCGCGGCACCAGGCGGCCGCCAGCTCCACGGCCTCGTCCAGGAACCCGTTGGCCGCCCAGTCCGCGTCGAAGGCGGGCGACTTGGCCGGGATCCGGATGAAGTCGGAGATGGCGGGGAGGATCGAGTCCCGCCAGGAGCGGGCGACGTGGTCCCGGAGGGCGGCCGGGTCGAGCGTGGCGGAGGTCATGTCGCTAGTGTGCAGGGGCGATGCCCTCCCGTCACCCCGCGCTCCGCCCCGCCGCCCTGGCCCTCGCGGGCCTCGCCGCAGCCTGCGGGGGGCCGGACGAGGGCCCCGCGCCGGGCGCGGCCCCGGACCCGGACCCGCCCACCGCCCGCTGGGACCAGGTGGAGCAGTTCCGCGCGGACCTCGCCGCCCCGCGGCACCCGGCGGACGGCAAGGGCGCCGTGCAGGTGACCGCCGCCCCGGAGCGGATCGTCGCGGGGGGCGTGGGCCGCTGGACCATGGAGCTCGAGGTGGCCGACACCGGGATCGCGGTCGGGGGCTCCATCCACTTCATGCCCGAGCCCTTCTGGGGGTGGTCGACCCCCCAGGTCCAGCGGCCCGAGCTCCCCGGTTACACGGACGTCGAGGTGAGCCGGAGCGAGGCGACGCTCACGGCGGAGACCTTCGGCGGGCAGGACTCCGGGCTGCTGATCCTCACGGTCGGCGGCGCCCCGCTGGAGGCCGGTGACGTCGTGACCGTCGACTACGGCGCGGGCCCGGCGGGGGCGCGGGCCGACCGCTACGCCGGCCGGGAGGCGCGCCTGTGGTTCGGCGTGGACGGGGACGGGGACGGCGTCCGCGCCATCCTCCCCGCGTCCCCCTCCCTGGACGTGGCGCCCCGGGAGCCGAGCCGCGTGGTGCTCCTCGGGCCGAGCGTGGTCCGGCCGGGCGAGCCCATGCGCTTCCACGTGTCGGCCCTGGACGACTGGGCGAACCGGGCCCCCGAGGTCGACGGTGAACCCTGGCGCGCGGAGGTCCGCCTGGAGGGCCTCGGCCCGGCCGACGCGGACCTCGAGGTGCCCGCCACCGTCGCCCTCGGCCCGGGCGGCTTCGCGGCGTTCGAGGTCGACGCGCCCGCCGCGGCGGGGGCGGCGGTGCTCCGGCTGCGCGCCACCCTGCCCCTCCCCGGCGGCGGCGAGACCTCGACGGTGTCCAACCCCGTGCTCGTGGACCCGGAGGCGCCGCGGATCCTGTGGGCCGACCTCCACGGTCACTCCGGCCGCTCCGACGGGACGGGGGCGGTGGAGGACTACTTCGCCTACGCCCGGGACACCGCGCGCCTGGACGTGCTCGCGCTGACCGATCACGACCACTTCGGCCCGCGCTTCCTCGACCGGATCCCGGAGTGGCAGGCGGAGATGAGCACCGTCACCGAGCGCTTCCACGAGGAGGGCCGCTTCGTGACCCTGCACGGCTACGAGTGGACGAGCTGGATCCACGGGCACCGCCACGTGGTGCGGTTCGACGGCGGCGGTCCGCTGCTCTCCTCCATCGACCCTGCCCACGACACGCCGGCGGAGCTCTGGGACGCCCTCCGCGGGCAGCCCGCGCTCACGATCGCCCACCACAGCTCCGGCAACCCGATCCCGGTGAACTGGACCTACGCGCCAGACCCGCTCCTCGAGCCCGTCACGGAGGTCGTCTCGGTGCACGGGTCGAGCGAGGCGCGGGACGCCCCCCAGGTGGTGGCGGGGAGCCGGGACGGCCGCTTCGTGCGGGACCAGCTCGACCGGGGCCTGCGCCTGGGGTTCATCGGCTCCGGCGACTCCCACGACGGGCACCCGGGGCTCCCCCACCTGTCGCCCGCCTACGGCTGGCGGGCCGCGACGTCGCGCTCCGGGGAGATCCCCGGCACCGGCGGCCTCGCGGCGCTCCAGGGGGCGACGCTGGACCGGGAGGGGATCCTCGACGCCCTCCGCGAGCGGCGCACCTACGCCACTAGCGGGCCGCGGATCCTGGTTCTCGTCGAGCGAGAGGCGGGCCGGGCGAGGCACCGGATCCGCTTCCATGGCACCGCGCCCCTGGACCGCGTCGACCTCGTCCTCGGGCCCGAGGTCGCCGCGGGGAGGGAGGCGCGCCCCTCCGAGGTCCGCCCCCTGCGGACCGGCGGCCCGACCCTCGACGCTGTCTTCGAGGTGAACCTGCCGGAGACCCTGCGGCGCCGCTTCCACTACCTGCGGGTCGTGCAGGTGGACCGGGGCACCGCGTGGCTCGGCCCCTGGTGGAACGACGCCGGAGGCGACGGAGCCGAGGCGGCCGTGAGCGGGGCCGAGACCGACCCTCAGGCCGGGCGACGCTCCGACTGATCGCCGGTCTCGAAGGCGGCGGCGGCGCCCGCGCCGCACGCGCGGTTGCGGCCCGCGGCCTTGGCGCGGTAGAGCGCCTCGTCGGCGGCCTTGATGAGGTCGTCGAAGGTCGACATCTCCTGGGTGGCGACCGCCACGCCGAGGCTGATCGTCACCGCCTCCTGGAACTGGCCGTGCTGGATCGTCTTCGCCTCGACGGCCTGCCGCAGCCGCTCCGCGGCGGTCATCGCGGACTCCGCGGTGCCGCCCACGCTGAGGACGATGAACTCCTCCCCGCCCAGGCGGCAGAGCACGTCGGACCCGCGGGTGTGCACCTGGAGGTGGTGCGCCACCGCCCGGAGGACCACGTCCCCCGTGTCGTGCCCGAACTGGTCGTTCACGCGCTTGAAGGCGTCGATGTCGACGATGGTGACCGAGAGCGCGCGGCCGTTCCGCTGCAGGGAGTCCCACTCCTGCTTCAGCCGCTTCATGGCGTAGCGACGGTTCGGGAGGTGGGTGAGCGCGTCCGTCAGCGCGGCGGCCCGGAGCTTCCGGGTCATGATCCCGAGCTCGGTCACCTGCCGCAGGCGCGAGCGCTCCGCCGCCTCGGCGCGCTCCCGGTGCTTGATGGCCCGCTCGGCGGCGCGGACGCGAGCCAGCAGGATGCGCGGGTTGAAGGGCTTGGCGACGAAGTCGTCCACCCCCGCCTCGAAGGCCTCCACCACCTGCTCGTCGTTGCCGCACGCGGTGACGATGATGAGGTACATCCGGGCGCCGGCCTGGCTGCGGCGGAGCGTGCGGCAGAGGTCGATGCCGCTCATCTCCGGCATCATCCAGTCCGTGATGACGATCTGGGGCGTGTGCTCGAGGGACATCGAGAGGCCCTCGGCGCTCGTGCTCGCCGTGAGGAGCTCGAAGCCCTCACGCTTCAGGTGGTGCGCGATCAGGCGCAGCATCTGCGGGTCGTCCTCGACCACGAGGATCCGGGTCGGCGCGCCGCCCTCGTTGGCGAACGAGTCCACCGGCAGCAGCGGACGGTCCAGGTCGTCGTGGAAGACGAAGTGGTTCTCGTCGTCCGGGATCGACTCCGCCTGGAGGTCGAACGCCTTGGAGATCAGCGCGGAGCGCATCCCCCGCCGCTCCATCTCCACCGCGGTGTCCTGGAAGCTCCCCGTCTGCGAGAGGGGCAGGTCGATCAGGCGGCCCCAGTCCTCGAGGCTGGGGATGATCGCGTCACAGATGGACAGCAGCGCGTCGGATGCCATCCCGAGGTCCTCGCCCACGTGCTTCAGGGAGAGGAACTGACCCCGCCAGCGGGCGTCCTCGATCTCCCAGCTGCCCTGGATGACCCGCGCGATCTGCCGGCCGCTCCGGACGAGGGTGAGGAGATCGGGCGGCCCACCCATGTCGTCCACCTCGACGTCCAGCGACTCCGGGTCCATGGCCCGGAGCAGGGCGACCTCCTGGAACTCCTGCGGGAGGCCCCAGTGCGCCATGAGCTCGGCGGTCACCTCGAAGTGGTCGATCCCGAACTCACGCGCCTCGATCTTCGCCAGGGCGAGGTCGGGGGCGCCAGGGTTCGCGGAGACGATGTCCGAGTAGCGCTCCGGGTGGACGCAGGCCAGCGCGAGCTTGCCGACGTCGCAGAGCAGCGCGCATGTGAACGCCGACGCCGGGTCCGGGAACCGGGTCACCTGCGCCAGCATGTGGACAGCGACCGCGGTGGCGAGGGAGTTGCCCCAGTAGTCGGGGAAGTCGAAGGCGCGCGCCGCGCCGCGGCGGTTGTCCGCGATGAGCGAGAACCCCAGGGCCACGGAGCGAACCGCGCGGACGCCGAGCCGCATGGTCGCCTGGGCGACCGTGTGCACCGGGGGGAGCCCCTCCCGGTTCGTCGAGTTCGCGATCTTGATGATCCGCCCCGAGAGCGCCGGGTCCGCGAGGACCGTCTTGACGAGCTCGTCGTAGGCGAAGTCGTCCGTCGACGTCAGCTCCAGGATCCGCAGCCCCGCCGCCGACGGCGACGGCAACGAGCCCGTCAGGCGGAGTTCGTTGAACTGACGATGCATGCGCGGGGAGGGAGGGGCGTCGGGGGGCGCGCGGGTCAGGCCGACCTGCGCCTCGCCTGGGTTACTTCGGACGCGCGGGAATCTTCCCTGGCGACACAAACCCGATTACGGCCCTCGGTCTTCGCCTGATACACCGCCTCGTCCGCGGCCTTGAGCATTTCCGAGACGCCCATGTACCCCTGCTCGAAGGAGGCGACCCCGAGGCTGATGGTGACGCTGTCGCGGAAGCCCGAGGCCTCGACGACGTTCTCCTCGACGACCAGGCGGACGCGCTCCGCGAGCACCCTCGCGTCCGTGAGGGACGCGCTCCGGGAGACGATCAGGAACTCCTCCCCGCCGAGGCGGGCGACCTGGTCCTCACCCCGGAGGGTGCCGCTGATGGCCTGGGCCGTCGCCTTGAGGACGACGTCCCCCACGTCGTGCCCGAAGCGGTCGTTGACCGCCTTGAAGTTGTCGATGTCGACCATGACCACCGAGAAGTGACCGCCGCTGCGCCCGCAGGACTTCCACTCCTCCTCGATGCGGGTCATGGCGTGCCGGCGGTTCGGCACCTCGGTCAGCAGGTCCGTGAGGGACAGCATCTTGAGCTTGCGGTTGAACGTGTTCTTCTCCGCGAGCTGACGCAGGATGGTCCGGCGGTCCTCCTCGATCCGGCGCTGCAGGCCGACGATCCGCATCCCCGCCTTCAGCCGCGCGACCAGGAAGCGTCCCTCGAAGGGCTTCTCGATGAAGTCGTCCACGCCGGCGTCGAAGGCGTCCACCAGCAGCCGCTCCTGGCTCGCGCCGGTGAGCAGCACGATGTACATGGAGGAGCCGCGCTTGGACCGGCGTAGGGCCTGGGTCAGCTCGAGGCCGCTCATCTCCGGCATCTCCTGGTCCGCCACGATGATGTCCGGTCCCTCTCGCATCGCCATGCGCATGGCCTCGGCGCCGTTCTTGGCGAACGTGACGTCGAACCCCTGGGTCCGGAGGACGTTGACGAGGATGCGCAGGGCGACGGGGTCGTCGTCGACCGCGAGCACCTTGATCTTCTCGGCCCCGAACGTGCGGGCGTCCTCGACGACCTCGTCGGGCGTCGCGATGTTCGCGGCCACCACGGACTCGCACCGCAGGCCGCCGCCGCTCTGGAGCGCTTGCTCCTTGGCGAAGGCCTCACGGCCCCGCGCGATGGCCTCGGTGACGCTGCCGAAGCTGACGCCGCAGGTGGCGATGTCGAGGCGCTCGCCCCACCGGCTCCACTCCTTGGCGATGAACTCCACCAGCCCCGCGAGCTCGGCGTCCGAGCACCCGAGGACCTCCTGGAGCATCTCGAGCTGCTCGCCGACCTCGTGGATGCGGCGCGGAGGCGTGGTCGCCGTGAAGAGCATGGCGGAGGCGATCGCGTCGGCGAACCGCAGGAGATCCGCGACGGTCTCGAGCTTGGCCTCGCCCTCCGTGAAGAGGCGCTCCATGTTGAAGCTCTCCACCGCGCTGGCGAACGGGTCCGGCAGGCCCCAGTCCATCATCATGCAGTAGCAGATGGTGGCGTGGTCGATGTCGAAGGCGGCCTGCTCGGCCTCGCGCACCGCGGACATGGGCATCCCGCGGGTCTCGAGGAGGACCTTCGCGTAGGGCTCACTGTGGACCGTCGCGAGGGCGAGGACGCCGACCTCGGCGAGCAGGCCCGCGATGTAGGCCTCCTCCGAGGAGACCCCGGTCACCCGGCTGGCGAGGGCCTTGGCCGCCACCGCCCGGGCGAGGGAGCCAGACCAGTACAGCGGGTAGTTGAAGGCCTTGCACGCGCCGTCGTCTCGCTCCGAGATGATCGAGAACGCGAGCGCGAGGCTCCGGACCGTGGTCGCGCCCAGGCGCATGATCGCGGCCGACACGGTCGTGATCGGCTCCTGCCCCGCGCGGTCGGCGGAGTTGGCGAGCTCGAGGATCCGCCCCGTGAGGGACGAGTCCGACATGATCGCCTGCCCCATGTCGTCGGCACTGAACTCGTCGGTCCGGGTGATCTCGAGGATCTTGATACCCACCCCCGCCGGGGACGGCAGGGTGCCGGAGCTCTTGAGCTCCTCGAACTGGACGGGGATGACGCGCTTCTGCATATGGGGTTCCTCGATCGAGGCTCAGCGCCGGACCAGGAGCTCGTTGAGGGCTTCCTGGACCTCCTTGTACATGGCGACCGTGCGCTCGCCGGCGGCCGCCACGGAGTCGCCGCCCGCGCCGTCGCGGCAGAGCTGCTCGAGCCCCGCGCAGCAGCGGGAGAACTCGACGGCCCCCACGCTCGCGCTCGAGGACTTGAGCGCGTGAGCGGCCTGGAGGATCCGGTCGAGCTCGCCCTCGCCGAGCCCCTCGCGGATCTCCGTCACGCGGATGATGGCCTCGGTCAGGAAGAGGCCGACGATCTCCGCGACGATGTCCGAACCGTCACCGCTGTCCAGCTCCGCCAGCGCCGTCAGCGCGCCGGCCTCGAGCACGGCGCCGCCGCCGTTCTCGTCGCTGTGGGTCCTCTCGAGCGGGTCCTGCTTGATCTCTCTGCTGTGCATCTCGGCCGGTGGGCGGGGGTTGAGGAGACATCGGCCACCCGCTGTCCGCCGCTTGTGTCCCGGCGCCGAGAAAGGGGGCGGAATCCCCCGATGGAAAGAAGTTCCGACTGGGGACTATTCCCCGGCTCTCGCGCCGGGGAGCCCTGTCGCGGTGAAGGCGTCGACGAGCGCTCCCTTGAATCGCTCCATGAGGGCGGCCTCGCCGGCGCCTCCAGCCTCAATATGATCCGCCACCCGGGTCATCAGCTCGGGGCTGAGGCCGCACGGGGAGAAGGTCCGGAAAGCCTCGAGGTCCGTGGAGACGTTGACCGCGAGCCCGTGCCAGGTCACCCACCGCCGCACCGCCACGCCGATGGAGCAGACCTTGCGGTCCGCGATCCAGACGCCCGTCAGCCCGGCCTCCCGCCGCCCCGCGACCCCCACCCGAGCGAGCGCGCCGATCACGACCTCCTCAAGCCAGCGCAGGTACGCGTGCAGGTCCCTGGAGCCCTCGGGCAGGGCGAGGATCGGGTACGCCACGAGCTGGCCCGGGCCGTGGTAGGTGGCCTCGCCGCCGCGCTCGATCGTCGCGACCGGGAACGGCACGCTCCGGGTGTCCCCCTCCGCAGAGCGCCGGCCGCGCGTGACCACGGGGTCGTGCTCGACCAGCAGCAGCAGGTCGCCGACCTCCCCGCGGATCCGCGCCTCGAGGAGCTCCTGCTGCAGCGCGTGGGTCTCCTCGAAGTCCCGGCGCCCGAGGTCCCGCACCTCGAACGACGGGCCGCCTCCCTCGAGAGGAGCGGCCCGTCCGGAGCGATCGTCGCCCGCCGTCACTTCTTCTTCGGCTTCTGGTAGATGTGGACCACGGTGCCGTGCACGGCCTCCGCCGCCTCCATCATCGACTCGGGGAGCGTGGGGTGCGCGTGGATCGTGCGCGCGATGTCCTCGACCGTCGCCCCCATCTCGATCGCGAGGGCCGCCTCGGCGATCAGCTCGGTCACCTCGGGCCCGACCATGTGGACCCCGAGCACCTCGTCGGTGCCCGCGTCGCTGATGATCTTCACGAAGCCGTCCGTCTCCTGGAGCGTCATGGCGCGCCCGGACGCGGCGAAGGGGAACTGGCCGGTCTTGTAGTCGAGGCCCTTCTCCTTGCACTGCTCCTCGGTGAGGCCCACCGAGGACATCTCCGGGGAGGTGAAGATGACGGCCGGGACGCAGCGAGCGTCGTACTCCTCGTTCTTGCCGGCGATCACCGCCGCCGCGACGAGCCCCTCGTGCGATCCCTTGTGGGCCAGCATCGGCTGCCCCGCGATGTCCCCGATGGCGTAGATGTTCGGCACGCTGGTCCGCATCTGCTTGGAGACCTCCAGGAAGCCCTGCTTGGTCACGGACAGGCCCGCGTTCTCGAGGCCGAGCCCCTCGCTGTAGGGGCGGCGGCCCACCGTGGAGAGGATCTGGTCGCACTCGACGGTCTGCTCGCCCTTCTTGGTCTTGTAGGTGACGACCTTCTTGCCGCCCTTGTCCTCCCAGCCCTGGGCGAACGCCTCCGTGACGAGCTTGATGCCCATCTTCTTCAGCGAGCGCTCGATGACCTTGACGCAGTCACGCTCCTGGCCGGGCAGGGCGCCGGGGGTGCCCTCGAGGACCGTGACCTCGGAGCCGAGCTTGCGGTACATCATCCCGAGCTCGAGGCCGATGTAGCCGCCGCCGATCACGAGCAGGTGCCCGGGGATCTCCGAGGGGGTGAGCGCGCCGGTGGACGACCAGACGTTGTCCTCGTCGCAGGTGAAGCCGGGGATGTTGATGGGCGTCGAGCCCGTCGCGATGACGATGTCGTCGCACTTCAGCGTCTGGTCGCCGTCGCCGCCGGTGACCTGGACGGTGTTCTTGTCGACGATCTTGGCCGCTCCCATCACGACCTTCGCGCCGTAGTTCTTGAGCAGGCCGTGGACCCCGCCGGTGAGCTTCCCGACGATCCCGGTCTTCCACTCCACGAGCTTGGACACGTCCAGGTCCACGCCCGAGGCGGTGATCCCCATGACCTCGGCGTGCTTGATCTTGTCGAGGAGGGAGCCCGCCGCGATGAGCGCCTTCGAGGGGATGCAGCCGACGTTGAGGCAGGTGCCGCCCCAGTACTGCTTCTCGACGACCGTGACGTCCTGGCCGAGCTGGGCGAGACGGATACCGCAGACGTAACCGGCGGGGCCGGCGCCGATGACGACGACTTTGCGCTTGGGAGCCATAGCTTGAAATCAGAGGGGGAAGGCGCCGTCGCCGGGCTGGGCGTGACCCAGCTTCTCCGCGACGGCGATGAACTCGTTGTATTCGCGACGGAGGTGGTACGGCACCTCCTCGTAGACGTCCTCGACGAGGGTCTTGAGCGCCATGGGCGGCGCCGCCTCCTGCTCGTGGATGACCGCGTCGATCTCGGCGAGCAGCTCGGTCTCGATCCCGGCCCGCTCCCCCTCCTCGAGCACGCCGCGCGCGGTCAGGTAGCGCTCGAAGCGCGCGATGGGGTCCCGCTCGGCCCAGGCCGCGACCTCGTCGTCGGAGCGGTACTTGGTCGGGTCGTCCGAGCTGGAGTGCCCGAGCATCCGGTAGGTCTCGAGCACGATCAGCGAGGGCCCCTCGCCTGCGCGGGCCCGCGCCACCGCGGCCGCCATGGCGCTCTCGCACGCCAGCACGTCGTTCCCGTCCACCTGGTGCCCGGGGACCCCGTAGGCCGCGGCCTTGTCGGCGAAGGACTTCGCCGCGGTCTGCTCGGACGAGGCGACCGAGATGGCCCAGCCGTTGTCCGTGCAGACGAACACCGCCGGCACGTTCCACACGGCCGCGAAGTTCATCCCGCTGTGGAACCCGTTGGAGCTCGTGGCGCCGTCCCCGAAATGGATCGCGTGCACCGCGTCCTCCCCCCGACGCATCGAGGCGAAGGCCGCCCCCACGCCGTGCGCGATCTGCGTCCCGATCACGCTCGACCAGCTCGGGTAGTTGGTCCCCTTGTGCTGGAAGTGGTTGCACATCTGCCGCCCCTTCGCCGTGTCGTTGGCGTTGCAGTACATCTGCGCCACGTACTCGGAGAGGGGGAGCCCGCGCATCACCGCCGCGCCGCCCTCGCGCAGGCCGGACCAGAGCCAGTCGTCCTGCCGCAGGGGCGCGGCCGCCCCGACCAGCGCCGCCTCGAGCCCCGTCGCGGTCCCCACGAACCCGATCCGCCCCGCGCGCTGGAGCTTGAGCATGCGCCCGTCCATGCACCGGATCTGGAGCATGTGGACGAACAGCTTCCGGAGCTCGGCGTCGGTGAGGCCCGGGGGCTCACCGACGACGGAGCCGTCCGGTGCGAGGATCTGGAGCGCGGAGGCCAAGGGGGTGCCGGGAAGGGGTCGCCGCTCAGAGGCCCAGCAGGCCCGGGTCCTCGAGGAGCACGCGGAGCCAGGCGAGGAAGCGGGCCGCGTCGGCCCCGTCCGCGAGGCGGTGGTCCACGCTGCAGCTGAGGTTCATGTAGTGCCGCACCGCGATCTCGTCGCCGTCCGGGGTCTCCACCACGCCGGGGCGCTTCACGATGCGGTGCACGCCCAGGATCGCGATGTCGGGGAAGTTGATCACCGGCGTCGCCAGGGTCCCGCCGATGTTCCCGGCGTTCGTGATCGTGAACGTCGAGCCGCGGAGCTCGTCCGGCTTAACCTTGCCGTCGCGGGTGCGCTGCGCGAGGTCCGAGAGTTCCGCCGCGAGGTGCAGCATGCCCTTGGACTCCACGTTCCGGATCACCGGGACGACGAGGCCGTTGTCCGTGTCAGTCGCGATGCCGATGTTCACCTCGTTCGGCATCACGATCTCCTCGGCCGCCTCGTCGAGGTGGCCGTTGAGGGCGCGGAACCGGGTGAGCCCGTTGGCCACGGCCTTCATGATGAAGGGCATGTAGGTGATGTTGACGCCGTGCTGCTTGCCGATGGCCTTCGCCCGGGAGCGGGCGGCCACGAGCTCGGTCACGTCGATCTCCTCCACCACCGTGAAGTGCGCGGCGGTGTGCTTGGAGCGGGTCATCGCCTCGCCGATCTTCCGGCGGATCCCGCGGTACGGGGTCTTCTTGACCTCGTGCAGGGTCGGGATCGGCGTGAGGGACGCGGCGCTCGCGGCGGGCGCGGGGGCCGGGGGAGCGGCCACCGGCGCGGGGGCCGGCGGGGCGGAGACCGCGGGCGCGGCCGCCGCGGCCGGCGCGCTGGCGGCGCCGGACTTGGCGAACGCCTCGACGTCCGCGCGGCGGACCACGCCGCCGCGACCCGAGCCGCTCACCTGGGTGAGGTCCACGCCGAGCTCGCGGGCCACGCGGCGCGCGCTGGGCACCGCGAGTACCTTGCCGTCGGCCGTGCTGACCCGGGCCGGCTGCGCCGCGGCGCCGTTGGACGCCGGGGCCGCGGCGGGCGCCGCGGGCGCGGAGGCCGCCGGAGCGGGAGCGGCCGCGGGGGCCGGGCCGCCAGCGCCGGTGGCGAGGTGGAAGATCACGTCCCCCACCGGCACGGTGGCCCCCTCGTCCACGAGGCGCCGCGTGATCGTGCCCGAGGCCGGCGCGGGCACCTCGACGGTGGCCTTGTCGGTCATGACCTCGACCACGGGCTGGTGCTCGTCCACGGAGGCGCCCTCCTCGACGAGCCACTGGACGATCTCGCCCTCGGCGATGCCCTCGCCGATGTCGGGGAGCTTGAACTCGATGGTCTCGCCGCCGCCGGCGGCCGGAGCCTCGGCGGGCGCGGCCTCAGGGGCTGCAGCGGGGGCCGCCGCGGCGCCGCCGCCGTCCTCGAGGTGGAAGATGACGTCGCCGACGGGGACGGTGTCCCCCTCGCCGGCGAGGTGCTTGACGATCGTCCCCGCGGCGGGCGCGGGCACCTCGACGGTGGCCTTGTCCGTCATCACCTCGACGACGGGCTGGTGCTCCTCGACGGCGGTGCCCTCGGCGACCAGCCACTGGACGATTTCGCCCTCAGCGATGCCTTCGCCGATATCGGGCAGCTTGAACTCGATCATTGGATTGGGTGGGGAAGAGCGGTGGGTCTGGCGGTCGAGGCGAGGGCTCAGAAGTCGTAGACGGACTCGATGGCGTCCAGGACGCGGCGGTCGTCGGGAAGGTAGTGGTGCTCGAGCGTGTTGGGGAACGGCGTGTCGAAGCCGGTCACGCGGCGGACGGGCGCCTCCATGTACTCGATGCAATGTTCCGCGATGAGGGCGCTGATCTCCGCGCCGTACCCGCAGAAACGGGGCGCCTCGTGGACGACGACGACGCGGCCGGTCTGCTTCGCGGCCTCGAGGACGCCCTCCTCGTCGAGGGGCAGGAGGGTGCGGAGGTCGACCACCAGGCAGTCGATGCCCCGCTGCTCGGCCGCCTGGGCGGCCGCGCGCTCCACCACGGGGACCATGGCCCCGTAGCAGTAGACGGTGACGTCCCGCCCCTCGCGCACCGTGCGGAGGGTCGAGAGGTCGACGGTGTATTCACCCTCGGGGACCTCGCCCTTCACCGAGCGGTAGAGGGCCTTGGGCTCCATGAACAGGACGGGGTCGGGGTCCTGGATCGAGGAGATCAGCAGGCCCTTGGCGTCGTGGGGCGTGGAGGGGATCACCACCTTCAGGCCCGCGGTGTGCGCGAAGTAGGCCTCGCCCGACTGGCTGTGGTAGAGGCCGCCCCGGATCCCGCCGCCGTAGGGCGTGCGGATGACCATCGGCGCCGTGTACTGGCCGCCCGAGCGGTAGCGGAGCTTGGCCGCCTCGCTGACGATCTGGTCGAAGGCGGGGAAGATGAAGTCCTGGAACTGGATCTCCGCCACCGGGCGCAGGCCGTTCATGGCCATGCCGACCGCCGTGCCGATGATGCCGTCCTCGGAGAGCGGCGTGTCGAAGCAGCGGCTCGCGCCGAAGTCGGAGGTGAGCCCCTCGGTGGCGAGGAAGACGCCGCCCTTCGGGCCCACGTCCTCGCCGAAGACGACGATCGAGTCGTCCGCCTTCATCGCGGTGCGGAGGCCGTCGTTGACCGCCTGGATCAGGGTGAGGTTCGCCATGGTGGGTTGGGTGCGGGGCGCGGGTCGCCGGTTGGGGTCGGGCTGCCGGATGGGGACGCGGCCAGGGTCAGAGCGGGAACTCGCCGTCGCCGGCGTCGGCCTCGCCGCGGCGCTGGGAGAGGTCGAACAGGAACTCGCCCTGGGCGCGGATGTGGTCCGGGACCTCGGCGTACACGTCGCTGAAGATGGTCTCGAGGCCGGGGCGGGCGGTGCCCTCGGCCACCTTCGAGGCGCGGTCGATCTCCTGGAGGGTCTCGGCCCGCATGGCCTCGTCCTGCTCCGGAGTGAGCAGCCCGCGGGCCTCGAGGTAGCGGCGGAGCCGGTCCACCGGGTCCTTCTGGCGCCACTCCTCCACCAGCTCGGCGGGCACGTACTTGGTGGGGTCGTCCGAGGTCGAGTGGCCGCCCATGCGGAAGGTGACGGCCTCGATCAGGGTCGGCCCCTCCCCCGCCCGGGCGCGCGCGGCGGCCTCGAGCACCGCCTGCCGGACGGCGAACAGGTCGTTGCCGTCGACGGTGCAGTGGGGCATCCCGTAGGCCTCGGCCTTGACGGCGTAGCCGTCGCTGGCGGTCTGGTGATCGGACGGGCAGGAGATCGCGTAGCCGTTGTTCTGGCAGAGGAAGACCACCGGCGCCTTCCACACGGCGGCGAAGTTCATGCCGCTGTGGAAGCCCAGGCTGGAGGTGCCGCCGTCGCCGAAGCTCACGAGGTGCACCGTGTCCTCACCCCGGAACTTCGACGCGTGCGCCGCCCCCACCGCGTGCGGGAGGTGGGTCCCGATGGGCGAGCTGATGCTGTAGAAGTGGATCGGCTCGACGAAGGAGAAGTGCACGGGCATCTGGCGGCCCTTCGCGCTGTCCTCGGCGTTGCCGAACATGTTGTGCATCATCTCCACGGCTGGGATGCCGTGGTACAGGGCCATGCCGAAGTCGCGATAGCTCGGGAAGATCCAGTCCGTCTTCCGGAGCGCGCTCGCCGCCCCCACCTGCGTGGCCTCGATGCCGAGGTTCGGGATCGAGAAGCCGATCCGCCCGGCCCGCTGGAGCTTGAGGCAGATCTCGTCGAACGACCGCACGAGCAGCATCGTCCGGTAGCAGTGGAGGAGCTCCTCCTCGGAGAGGTCGGACTCGAATCCCTTCGTCGTGGCGCCGTCGGGCGACATCACGGTGAGCATCTCGGTCATGGTCAGGCGGAGCAGGAGGCGTGCGGTCAGGAGGTGCGGCGCCGGCGGGCGTTCACGAGGCGCGCGGCGAAGTACTCCCCGGCCTTGTAGCTGGAGCGCACGAGCGGGCCGGAGGCCACGTACAGGAAGCCCATGGCCCGCGCCTCCACCTCGAGCTCCTTGAAGCGCTCGG
Source organism: Planctomycetota bacterium (assembly GCA_050049155.1). Classification (GTDB taxonomy): domain Bacteria; phylum Planctomycetota; class UBA1135; order UBA1135; genus Saltatorellus. Next base: position 28,945 of record JASFWR010000001.1, read on the forward strand.
GGGTGACGTAGTCGCGCACCGGGGCGTGGTTGGGCGAGGGGCGCAGGTACTGCCCGAGGGTTAGGAAGTCGACGCCCGCCTCCCGCAGCAGGCCGATGGCCTCCTCGAGCTCGGCGTGGGACTCCCCCAGGCCCACCATGAGGGAGGACTTGGTGAAGACGTCGGGGTCGTGCTCCTTGGCCTGGCGGAGCACGTCGAGGGAGCGCTCGTAGCTGCAGCGGGGGTCGCGGATCTTGCGCTGGAGCCGCGGCACCACCTCCACGTTGTGGGCGAGGACGTCGGGGCGGGACGCCATGAGCGTGCCGAGCTGGGCGTCCACGTAGTCCGGGATGAGGACCTCCACGACCGTCCGTGCGGCGTGGGAGCGGATGGAGCGCACGCAGTCCGCGTAGTGGCCCGCGCCGCCGTCGGCCAGGTCGTCCCGGTCGACGCTCGTGACCACCACGTAGTCGAGGTCCATCTCACCGATGGCCCGCCCCACGTGCTCCGGCTCGTCCGGGTCCGGGGGCGCCGCACGGTCGACCGTCTTCACGGCGCAGAACCGGCAGCGGCGGGTGCACTCGTCCCCGAGCACCATGATGGTCATGGTCGCGTGGTCCCCCTTCCAGCACTCGCCGATGTTGGGGCAGCGCGCCTCCTCGCAGACCGTGTTGAGCTTCAGGTCCCGGGTCAGGCTCTTGAGCTTGCGGTAGCCCTCCCCGCCGGGCAGGGGCACCTTGAGCCAGGGCGGCTTCGGGGCCCTCCGGGGCGCCTCGGCGGCCGCTCCGGACGGCGCGGAGGCCGCTTCCGGGCCGTTGGATCTGGGTTCGAGGGACGTCATTCGGGCGCCGAATTGGGCGCAAGAGGATAGCAGATCGGGACGCCTCACGCCGTCCTCCGCCCCCCTCTCTGGGGCCCCTCTCTGGGCCCCTCTCTGGGGCGCGCCCGGGCCGGATCGCGCGCCGGGGCGCGTCAGGGCGACGCGGCGGGCTCCCGGGCCCTCGCGGGCGCTCCCCTCCCCAGCCCGGCGGGGCGGGGCGGCGGCGCCGCCTCAGCGCGCGCCGCGGCGCCCGAGGAGGGTCCAGACCACCGGGGAGACCTCGTCCTCGTCCACGCGGCCGCTGCCGTCCAGGTCCCAGCGGGTCAGGAAGTCGTCGGGGGAGGACTCCACGCCCCACCGCAGGAGGACCCCCTCGGCCCGCTCCAGCTCGTCCGCCTCCACGATGGAGGAGCGGTCCACGTCCAGCTGCGCGAAGAGCATCGGACGCCGCCGGAGCTCCCGCTTCGTCAGCTGCCCGTCCCCGTTGGCGTCCAGGCCCGCGCAGATGGACTCCACCGTGGCCGCCGGGGGCAGGTCCAGCCTGGGGCCCCGGCGCCGGGTGGGCCACTCCACGTCCCGGGGCACCTCGTCCCGGGCCCTGCGGCCCGCGAAGCGCGTCGGATCCAGCTGGCAGGCGCCGTCCCCGTCCGGGTCCAGGAGCACCCAGTCCTCGTCGCGGAGGGAGAACTCACGGGGCCCGATGGTCCCGCCGCCCGAGCGGTCCAGGGCCTCGAAGCGCTCGAGCCCGGCGCGGTCGCCGAAGCGCAGCTCCCGCAGGGGGCCGGGGTGGCGAGAGAGCTCGTGCAGGTCGAGGCGGCGGTCCCCGTCGAGGTCGAGGGCGGCGAAGACGGCCCGCTCCATCTCCTTCCGCTCGAGCCGCCCGTCCTTCTTCTTCTCGAACTCGAAGGGGTCGATGCCGTCCAGCAGGCGCGCGAGGTCCCCGTCCGGGCGGACGCGCTCCTCCGGCGCCGTGATCGGGTCGGTCTCCAGCACGACCGTGCGGCCGTACTGCTCCGCCGCGCGGGCGAGCTCGGCGAGGGTCACCCGCCCGTCCCCGTCCAGGTCGTTGCGCTCCCCGCCGACCGCCGCGATCTCGTCCCCCACGAGCAGGCCGCTGCCGTCCCCGTCCGCGTGAGCGAACATCCGCCGCGCGGAGGCGGCCGCCGCGATGGACTCCTGGGCGTAGGGCCCGAGGGTCCCGAGGGTGTCCCCCTCCACGGCCAGGAGCCGCCCGATCTCCTCGCGCATCAGCCAGCGCGACCGCGGGTGGCTCACGTCCTTCAGCGGCCGCCCGTCCTCGTCGAGCATCTTGTCCAGGGGGAAGCGTTCGGCCCGCAGCACGTAGCCCTCCCGGAGCCCCGAGAGCGGCCCCAGCGCGACCGGCTCCGCGCTGTTGGTCATGTCGTTCACCAGGACGCCGTCCTCCCCGGGGACGAAGGCGAACTTGCGCAGGAAGGGCGGCGTGTACCACTCCCCCACCTCGACGAGCTCCGAGGAGCCGCCGGTGGGCGTGCGCGAGACCTGCTCCTGCATCGTGGGGTCCGTGACGTCCACGGTCCGGATGAAGGAGTCCTGCTGGCCGTTGTTCTGGGTGCGCTCCTCCACGAAGTACATGTAGTCCCGCTCGCGCGTCCGGTCCCCGCCCTGGGGGGAGGCGAGGTCCACGTGGCTGCGCAGGACGACGCTGTGGTAGGCGGCGTTCCGTGGCCGGCTCTCCGCGTCCCCGGGTCGGCGGCGCTCGGACTCGATGAGCTCCATGTGCGCGGGCTCGGTCGCGTCCACGAGGATCGGTCCCGCCTCCTCGTCGCAGACCGCCACCAGCCGCCGCGGCCGGGTGCGCTCCCTGGAGGGCGCGCCGTCCTCGTCCACGGTGGGCCGGCTGTACTGGAACATCACGTCCAGGTCCACGGCCCCCGCGCCGCCCCCGTCCAGGGCGAGCCCGCCGATCACCCGCGGCTTCACGGGCAGGCGCACGTCCACCACGATCAGGCCCCCCGGCCCGTCCGCCACGTAGGCGTAGGGCCAGCGGATCTCGATGTCGTGGGCGTCGATGGTCGGGAGGGAGGCCACGAGGTCCAGCTCGTCGGGCTCGCTCACGTCGAAGACCTTGACGCCGCCGACGCCGTCGGCCACCCAGAGGTGCGACCCGGCCAGGGCCATGCCGCGCGGCGACACGGTCATGTGGAAGTCCGTCCGGCGCGGCGCCCGCGGGTCGCGGACGTCCAGGGCGTGGATCCCGCGCTTGCCCTCCGAGACGTACACGTGGTGCACGTGCCCGTGGAGCGGGTCGGTGGCCAGCTCGAGGTCCACGATGTCGGGGAGCACGAAGCGCCCCAGGGGCGCGCTCAGCTGGGGGTTCTCGCGGTCGAAGCCCACGATCTCCACGCCGCGGCGGTCCGCCGCGACCACCACCTGCCGGCCGAGCTGGAAGTTGCCGGACCCCATGCCCCAGGTCTCGGACGCCCGGTGGCACTCCGCGCACGCGCGCGCCGTCGGACGCGTGGAGTGCAGCTGGTGGTGGATCATCGTCAGCCCCGAGAGCCCGTTGGCGGTGACCGGGAACTCCTGGTCGAGGACCCGCTTCCCGTCCGCGTCGTCGACGGTGCCCATGGTGGAGAAGCCCGTCAGGTAGGGCGCCACCCGGCCCCGCTCGTCGAGGCCGGCGTAGAAGCTCTTCCAGGTCGTGAAGACCTTCTCCTGCGTGGTCACTCGCCCGGGCGTCCGCTGCCCGGAGATCAGGTCCAGCTGGGACAGGGCCTCGTTGCGGTAGAAGTGGAAGCCGAGGAAGTTCACGTTCCAGCCGCCGTGGCACGTGTAGCACGCCACGTTGCCGTGCTCCGCCGTCATGGCGAGCTGGGCCTCGGGGTTGAAGTCCTCGTGCCCGATGTCGACCACGTCCACGACCTGCTTGATGCGGTGCTCGGCCCCGGTGACCTTGCTCCGCATCCACACCTGACCGTCGCGCTCGAAGAGGTGCTTGAGGCGCGTCCCGCGCTCGGTCCTCATGGTCGCGCGCTCCTCCAGGGAGCCGTGGCAGGCCTCGCAGGAGATCTCGGTGGCCTCCTCCATCTTCGAGACCATGCGCCCGTCCCCCATCACCCCCTCGAGGGTGTGGCAGTCCACGCAGTGCATGCCCGAGGCGTGGTGCACGTCGGGCGGGGTGACGGCCGGGTCGTTCACGAAGAACGCGCGGTGCAGCAGGCTGTCGGTGGTGCCCGGGATCTCCGGCCCCCCCGGGGCCCCGGGGGGCAGCTGGGACAGCCCCCGGAAGTGAAGCCCGATCGAGGCGTCCCCGTAGTGGCACGTGGTGCACGTCTCCGTGGGCGGCGCGGCCAGCATGGAGTGGGTGCGCGGGTGCCCGGGCTCGACCCGCTTCGCCGTCCGGTCGGCCGACTCGCTGAGCCCGTCCTGGCGGTACGGGACGTGGCACGCGGCGCAGCCCGCGCCCCGGTACTCCCCGTCGAAGCCGACGCGGCCGCGGACGGCTCGCCCCTGGGACCAGGGGTGGCACTGCATGCACTCCTTGCGGATGAGGTCGGGGAAGTGGGAGGCGAGCTCGCTCGACTCGTCCGCCGGGTCGAAGCGCGGCGGCTGGACCAGCCGCTCCACCGTGTTGCCCTCGACGCCGCGGGACGCGGACACCGGGAAGACGGAGTAGCGCGAGTCCTTGTCGTCCTGCAGCCCGTTCTCGAAGAAGCCGTCGGACAGGTGCGCCGCCGTGGTCCCGTGCAGCGAGACCATCAGGTGGTCGACGAGCTCCCCGTGGCAGTCCCCGCAGACGCGCTCCGCCACCCGGAGGTCCATCGGGTTCACGAACCGCAGGTAGGCGAGGTCGTGGTTCTCGGGCAGGACGCGCTCGTTGGTCTGGACCGGCGCCGAGGGCTGGACGTGGGCGCGCACCTTCTCCCGCGCCTGGCCGTCCCCGCCGTGGCACTCCACGCAGGACAGGGGGAACCCCGGGTGCATGTCCTCGATGCCCTCGTGGCACGCCATGCAGCCCTCGGAGTCCGCCGACGGCGGGGCCGTGACGACCACGTTCCGGCCCGCGGGCGCGGGCGCCGCGAGGTCGACCGAGGCGAACGCTCCCCCCACGACGGAGACGAGGAGCGCGGCGATCGGGGCCGCCGCCCGGGGGCGCATCAGGCGTAGATCTCCCGCAGGACGGAGCCCTTGGCGTGGCGGGGGTCGGCCCCGAACAGGTCGGCGAGGGTGGGCATCATGTCGATGGTCCGCCGGTCGTCCTTGACCACCTTCCCGCGCTTGAAGTCCGGGCCCCACGCCACCCCGTGCACGAAGCGGAGGTCGTCCGACCCGTCCCCGTGGTCCAGGCCGCGCCGGGAGTTGAGGTCGGCGTCCCGCCCGAACTCGGGGAGCACCACGACCGCCGTGGAGTCACGCAGGGACTCGTCGCCGCGGATCGCCGCCACGAGCTCCCCGATGGCCGCGTCGTTGCGGCGGATGACCTCGGTGTAGCCGTTGAACGAACCGTGAGCGATGTCCGCCTGCTGGAGGACCACCCCGATGAGCCGCGGGCGGAACACGGAGAGCAGGTTCCTCGCCAGCTGGATCGCCTTCGCGTCGCCAGCGCCGGCGCCGGTCATGCCGGTGACCCCGCGGCCGAGCTCGTCGAGGATGTACTTCTCCACGCGGGCCCGGGAGCTCTCCATGGCGGACGGGGGCGCACCCCCGCGCAGCACCCGGCGCAGCTCACCCACCCGGTCCGCGTCGCCGCCGGTGAACGGCCGCGGCGTGCCGAGCTGGGCCACGATGCCCTTGAACTCCTCGTTGAAGATCCCGTCCCCGTCCAGGGTCGTCGCGCCGTACTTCTGGCCGTAGTCGGGGTGCAGCCCGTAGGCGTAGTTGACCTGCTGGGCCCCGCCGGAGGTCGTGACCCATACGTCGCTCGCCGCGAGCCCGAGGTCCTTGCGGACGTACTCGAACAGGGTCGGGTCCGGCGCCCGGCTGTTGTCCCGGATCCCCCGGGCCTCGGAGATCCCCGTCACGATCGACATGGACGCGCCGAAGTGGCCGAGGTTGGCCGTCCGCAGGCGGGTGAAGAGGACCCCCTCGTCCGCCAGCTGGACCAGGTTCGGGACCTGGTTCGGCGAGCCGAACGTCTCACGGCTCCGGACGCCCCCGGCCATGATCACCAGCACCACGTGCTTGGTCTTGTACCCGGGCCGGATGGGCCCGATGGCCGCGGCCAGCGGGGCGGACAGCCCGAGGGCGCCGACGCCGGCGGCCGAGCGGAGGAGGTCGCGTCGGGAGGGTTGGAAGGGGTTCATGACGTCTCGTACTCCGTGCTGCTGAGGAGCGTGTAGAGGACGAGGGTGGGTCCGTCCCCCGTCTCGGAGGCGACGTGCGAGAACGCCGCCTGTTCGTCCGCGGTGGGCGCCCGGCCCAGGAGCCGCTGGAAGGTGTCACGCACCCACGCCGCGGGGTCCTCGAGCTCGCCGCCGCGGGGCGGGCGGGTGCCCTCCGCGTCCAGGAGCATGCGGGCGATGGTGGAGCGCAGGGGCGCGGGGTCCCCGAGCCCGTCGAGGGCGCTGCGCAGCGCCTCGGTGATGTCCGCGTCGGGGGGCGGACCGCCGAGGTCCACGTAGATCGCCCGGACCCAGGTCCGGTTGGACATCGGCGCGCCCTCCGCCACCCGCGCGGCGTACGCCTCGGAGTCCAGCCACTCCCGGACGAGCTCGGCGAAGGCCCGCGGGTCCCGGTGGAGGCGCTTGCCGGCCCGGGCTCGATCCCGCTTCGGCATGGGCCTGCGGGTCAGGCGCTCGAACTCACGGCCCACGAGGAAGCGCGCCGCGTCCTTGTGCTGGGCGGCGATCTGCACCACGTCCGACTGGTTCTCGGCGCGGGTCCCCATGAACACGCCGGCGCGCCCGTCGTAGGCCCCCTTGCCGATCTCGAGCTCACGCTTCGACGACTGCACCTCGATGCCGCAGAACTGCTCCATGACCACGGTCACGAACGTGTCCGCGCCGGGGTTGCGGAGGTCGAAGCTGGTGGACAGGCCGATGCGGTGGATGGCCTCCCCCACCGTCATGGTCCCCTTCAGGAGCCGGGCGGGGAGCTCGTCGAGGGAGGTGCCGACCGGCCGGAACTGGTCGATCAGCATGAAGAAGTAGAGCTGCTCGTCGAGCCAGTGCCGCCAGGCCAGCTCGGTCCCGAGGAGGTCGCCCACGACCTCACCCCGTGGCCGGCCCAGCCACCGCGCTCGCTCCCCGGCGAGGGGCGGGCGGCCGACGAGGTCGATGCACAGGGCACGGAGCCACCGGTCGTCGGTGGCCGCTCCGGCGGCGGGGTGCGCTAGGTGGGCCTCGTGCATGGGGCGTGGGACGGGGTCCGCGCCCTGTCCTGCCCTCACTCTAGTCCCGGGGGCCGGATTTGAACGAGTGCTTCTTCGGGCACACCTCGGGCTCCCCCCCTCCCGGCGCCGAGGAGCGACACGGGGCGGTGGAGCGCCCCGGAACGGGGCGCGGCCGCGGCCCCTGGTCGGGACCGCGGCCACGCGGGAGGGTGGGGCGCTCGACGCTCGCTCGCCGCCCTCGTGGGCTCCGCTCAGAGGAACGGGTCGATGGCCTTCCGCAGGTGCGGGGTCTTCATCTTGGCGATCGCCCGGACCTGGATCTGCCGGATGCGCTCGAGGCTGACCCCGAGCATGGCCGCGACCTCGCTGAGGGTGTGCTCCCGGGGCTGGTTGATGCCGAACCTCAGCTCGATCACGAAGCGCTCACGCTCCGAGAGGCGGTCCATGGCGTCGTGGATCCCGTCCTCGAGGGTGATGTCCTCCATGTCGGTGGAGTAGACGGTGCCCTCCTCGGCCTGCCCGAGGACCTCCGCGAGGCCGCCCGAGGCGTCGTCACCGGCGCTGAAGGGCGAGTCGATGGAGAGGGTCGAGCGGCTCGCCGCGAGCGCGCTCTCGACGAGGTGCTCCCCGAGGTCCGCCTCCTCCGCGATCGCCGACACCGGGGCGTCCGGCCCCAGCTTGTCGATGGCCGCGCGCACGTGCTTCATGGCCTTCTGCAGGTACACCGGTACCCGGACCGTCTGGCCGTTGTTGTAGAGGTAGCTGCGGTACGCCTGGTTGAGCCAGTGGACCGCGTAGGTTCGGAAGAGGAGGCCGCGGCGCCAGTCGAAGCCGTCCACCGCCCGGAAGAGGGCCGCGGATCCCTCCTGGATCAGGTCCAGGCGGGACACGCTCAGGTGGGCGTAGCGCTCCACGTTGATCACGGCGAGGTAGAGGTTGCGCTCCACGAGCTCGGTCCGCATGTGGTGCAGTTCGAGCCAGCGGCGGCAGACGTCCTCGGGCAGCGAGCACGCGGCCGACTCCACGTTCCGGTAGGTGGCCGGGTCGTACTTGATCTGGCCGTCGATGTCCTCCTCGGTGAGGCCGGCGGACTTGAGGGCGTGCTCGAGGCGGAAGCGAGCGAACTCGATCCGGCGGGCGTGTCGCGCCTCCTCGACCCGGTCCATGATCGTGAGCGTCTCGATCTCGGCCCGGAGCTGCTCCTCGATGGAGGCGACGCCGCTGCGGGCGGTCGACGGGTCCGACGGCTCGGTGTCCTTGCGCCAGGCGGACGGATCCCGGAGCTCGAGGTCGACCCCCTGGCGGTTCCAGTCCTGGGCGCGGCGCTTCGTCTTCGCCGAGAAGCGCTCGGGGTCCTCCGCGTACCGATCGAGGATGCGGTCGAGGTCGTCGAGGCTCTTGATGGATCGAGTCAGGGTCATGGTGTGTCTCCGGGGCGGACCGTCGCGGCCTGGCGGTGCGTCGCTCGGACGCCTGTCAGGGTGTTGGTGCTAGGGGCCGTCCGCTTTCACTCGGAGCCTCTCGAGGACCGCCCGCGCGGCGGGTCGAGGGGCTCGTGGGTACAAGCCAGTGCGAGCGCCGTGCCGAAGCGTTTTCTCCGACTTCCCCCCCTGGGGCGACGACCGTCCGCCTTGCGCGCATTGGTTCGTCCCTCCTACGCACGCTGACGCCGAATAGTTGGGTTCTTGTCCTGTGAAGACTCTGATCGGAGCCGGTTATGACCCGCCGTCGCACCCCCCAGGGGGGCTCGCGATACGAGAGGCTTACGGCGCCACGCGGCGGGTCGGATCGGGACGCTCCTGCCATCCGGGCAGGGAGCCGCCGCTCCGCCGCGGGGACCGTCAAAAGGGCAGCGGCCGCCACCCTTGGAGGGTGGCGGCCGCCGGGCCCCTCTCGGGGTCGTCGGACGCGGTCGGTGGACGCGGGTCGGCACGGCGAAAGGTCGCCCTGCGCTGCCCTGCCGCGTGCGCCGTCAGGCGTTCAGGTCCTCGGCGCCGTAGCGCTCCTGGGTCTCCGTCGGGATGAACTCCTGCAGGTGCTCCAGCTCGCCCGCCTCACGGATCAGGTGGCGCGCGATGACGATGCGCTGCACCTGGTTGGTGCCCTCGTAGATCTGGAGGATCTTGGCGTCCCGGAAGAACTTCGCGATCGGGTAGTCCTCCATGAAGCCGTAGCCGCCGAAGACCTGCACCGCGTCGGTGGCGACCTCCATGGCGACGTCGCTGGAGAGGCACTTGGCCATGGCCGCCAGCTTGGAGTTCATGGGGCTGGGGCCCTTCTCGTCGATGGCCGCGGCCGCGGCGTAGGTGAGCTGCCGCGCCGACTCCGTCTTCATGGCCATGTCCGCGAGCATCTTCTGGACCATCTGGTGCTGGCTGATGGGCACCTTGAACTGCACGCGGCGGTTGGCGTAGACGTTGGCGAGGTCGAGCGCGCCCTGCGACGCGCCCACCGCCTGCGCCGCGACGCCGGGCCGCGCGTGGTCCAGGGTCATCATCGCGTGCTTGAAGCCCATGCCCTCGCGGCCGCCGATGAGGTTCGCCGCGGGCACGCGCACGTTCTCGAAGTGCGTCTCGACCACGGGGACGCCGCGGATCCCCATCTTGTTCTCCACCTTCTTGATGGTGAACCCGGGGGTCCCCTTCTCGACGATGAAGGCGCTGATGCGGCGCGACTTCGAGGTGGGGTCGGTCACGGCGAAGACCGAGTAGACGTCGGCGACGCCGCCGTTGGTCGTCCACTTCTTCTCGCCGTTGATGATGTAGTCGTCGCCGTCCTTCACCGCCGTGACGGCGAGGCCGCTCGCGTCGGAGCCGGCGAACTTCTCGGACAGGCAGAAGGCCACGAACTTCTCGCCATTCCCGATGAGGGGCAGGTACTTCTGCTTCTGCTCCTCGGTGCCGCCGAGCACGATCGGGAACGAGCCGAGCGCGTTGACCGCGAACGCCACGCCGAAGCCGGAGTCGGCCTTGGCCAGCTCCTCGGCGATCAGCGAGAGCGCGAGGACGCCGGCGCCGTGGCCGCCGTACTCCTTGGGGATCCAGGTCTTGAAGAGGCCGGCCTTCGCGAGGGCCTGCGCCGCCTCGTAGTTGTACTCGTGCTTCTCGTCGAGCTTCGCGGCGTTCGGACGGACCACCTCGTCGGCGATCTTTCGGGCCAGGGCCTGGAGCTCCAGGGCCTGCTCGCTGAAGACAATGTTCTGCTGCATGGCGTTCTGCGCGGGGGTTCGAGGGACCTTGGGCGCCCCGATCGGGGCGAGGGGGCCGCGCTTCGGGCGGAGAGTCTAAGGGCCCGGACGGGGGCCCCGGCGTCCAATCCGCGTCAGACCCTCAGGAACGTGCGACGACGACCTGCCGATCGGCCTCCCCCGGCCGGAAGGGCTCCCCCGCGAAGCTCCCGGCCCGCGCCTGGACCGCCAGGCCCCGGGCCGTCAGCAGGGCGTCGAGCTCGTCGGGCTCGTACATCCGGACCTCCTCTCGCCAGCGGCGAACCTCCCCGCTGGCGAGGGTCAGCTCGACCTCCTTCACCACCCGGCGCCCGCCGTCCTCCAGCGCCCGGCGCGACTCCAGGACGATCCCGTCCCGCTCCTCGCGCGAGCTGGGACGCAGGCCGCGCCGAATGGCCGCGGGGTTCATCAGGTCCATGACGAGCACGCCCCCCGGCCTGAGGACCCGGGCCATCTCGTCCAGGGCCTCCCCGTCCCCGGCGTCCCCGAGGTAGCCGAACGAGGTGAAGAGGTTCACCACCGCGCCGAACGCGCCGTCGGCGAAGGGGAGCGCCCGCATGTCCGCCTGGGCGAGTCGCCCGGCGAGGTGGCGCTCCGCGCCCTCGAGGTCGGCGGACGACACCAGCAGGTCGTGGGACAGGTCGATCCCGTGGACGTCGAGCCCGGCCTCCGACAGGGCGAGGCTGTGGCGGCCGAAGCCGCAGCAGTCGTCGAGGACGGGCCCCTCCAGGTCCACCAGGACGTCAGCGGCGAGCCACCGGACCTCCGCGCGCGCCGCGGCGAGGTCCCGGTGCGCGTACACGTCGCGGTAGTCGCTGCGGAAGGCCTCCACGTACCAGGGGTCGCTCATGCCCGGGAGGATACGCCGCCCGCCCCTCCGTCGCACCCGGCGGGCGGACCATGCGGGCGGGCCGCCGAGACGGTAGTCTCCCGACACCGGAGAGGGCCCCGTGCGTCGAGCAGGGGCGACTCACCGGATGGAGGAGGGCCAGGACCATGAGCGAAGCCGCTGCCGAATCGATCTGCGATCGGGTCACCCGCGAGGGGCGCGAGGCCGCCCAGCTGGCGAGCTACGCCATGCGGAGCGTCGACTCCATCGGGCGCCGTCACCCCGAGGCCCCCGACCCACACCGGACGATCTTCGAGCGCGACCGGGACCGGATCACCCACTCCACCTCCTTCCGGCGGCTCCAGTACAAGACGCAGGTCTTCCTCAACGACGAGGGCGACCACCACCGCACCCGCCTCTCCCACAGCCTCGAGGTGTGCCAGGTGGCGCGGAGCGTCGCCGGGGTGCTGCGCTTGAACGAGCCGCTCGCGGAGGCGCTGAGCCTCGCCCACGACATCGGCCACCCCCCCTTCGGCCACCGCGGCGAGTGGGCCCTCGACGAGTGCATGCGCGAGCACGGCGGCTTCCGGCACAACGCCCAGGTCCTGCGGGTCGTGGACGTGCTCGAGCGCCGCAGCCCGGACCACCCCGGCCTCAACCTGACCCGGGAGCTGCGCGAGTCGCTCCTCAAGCACGAGAAGTCCGAGGACTGGCCCGAGGAGTTCGGTCCGAAGCCCCGGCACCCGCTCCTGGAGGGGCAGGTCGTCGACCTGGCCGACTCGACCGCCTACAACAAGCACGACATCGAGGACGGCCTCAGCGCGGGCATGTTCACCGAGGAGACCATCGAGGCGGAGGTGGAGCTGTGGCGGGTGGCGCGCCAGCGCATCGAGGAGCGGCACCCGGGCTTCCTGCGGCAGAGCCCGGCCGACCCGCGGCTGCAGATCGGCCGCACGGCGAACGAGGTGATCGGCATCTGCATCGTCGACCTGTGCCGCGCCACGCTCCGCAACGTCCAGGACAGCGGCATCGAGACCACCGCGGACGTTCGGGCCCACCAGACCATGCTCTGCAGCCACTCGCGCGAGGTGCAGCCGATGGTCGCCGAGCTCCAGCGCTTCCTCTACAAGCACTTCTACCGCCACCCCTACCTCCAGGCCTTCCGGGTCTGGGCGCGGACCGTGATCAGCGGGCTCTTCGAGGCCTACGTGAGCAACCCGTCGGAGATGTCCACCTGGTTCCACGACTGGGCCCGTGAGGTCGGGACCGAGCGCGCCGTCTGCGACTACATCGCCGGCATGACCGATCGATTCGCGGTCCAGGAGCACGTTCGGCTCATCGGCCCGGTGCCCCCGCTCGAAAGACCTTGAGGGCGGGGGCCTCGGCACCGACACCGGCGCCAACCTCAGAGCTCACCTGGGGCCCCCCTGAGGGCCACCCTCCGGCTCGCCCTCCCCTCATCCATCCCCTTCACCCCTCTCCCCCACCGTCCGCCGGGGCCTCGCTCCACGGACCCCACCCCCAGCATCTGGCATGGCGAAGCGAATCGACTGGATCTACCACCGCAAGGGCTGAACGAGCTGCAAGCGCGCCGACGCGTTCCTCGAGAACGCCGGCGTCACCGTCCGTGAGACGGTGAACGCAGCCAAGGACCGCATCGGAGAGGCCGACCTGGCCGCGCTCTTCGAGGGCAGCCGGAAGGTGACCGCCGCGAAGGGGAAGAAGGTGGTGGTCCTCGACCTCGCCAAGGACCCCGATGCCATGGAGCAGCTCGCCTCGATCGCCCTCGGGCCCACGGGGAACCTCCGCGCGCCGAGCGCCCGGATCGGGAAGAACTGGCTCATCGGCTTCAACGAGGACGAGTACGCCAAGGTCTTCGGGTAGGCCTGCAGAGGCCTGCCGCGGGCTCCAGGGATGGCTCCACCTCTGGACCCATCCATGAACCCATCTCCGGGCCCCCCTGGCCCCGCCCGGCGCCCGGGCTGTCTCCATGCGGGGCAGCCCGGGCGTCTCCGTGTGCCGGGAACGTGCAGCGCGGGGGTAGAGGGCCCCTCCGCGTCAAGGC
>JASFWR010000029.1:0-16760 GCA_050049155.1 Planctomycetota bacterium
CGATGGCGACGTCCTTTACCCTCCCCGCGGCCAGCGCCGCCCCGAAGCTGACCTCGGGGCCGAAGGTGTCGTAGGGCCCGGCCGGGCCGAGGGGCTCCCAGCCGTCGGAGACCTTGAAGTCCCCCCCCACGCTGTAGCGGTAGGCGATGTCCTTGCGGTCCTTCAGGAGCGCGGCGCCGCCCTCCACGTCCCCGAGCTCCTGCACGAAGGCGCGCTCGCCCTCCATGTTCCGGTGGCCCGCGAGCACGAAGAGCCGGACCGTGCGTCCCTTCCGGTACGGCCAGCGCTTCAGGGGCCGCGGCTCGTCTTCCAGGGCGCCGATGTTCCGGAGGTACGCGCGGGCGTAGTTCACCCCGTGCTCCAGCTGCCCGAGGGTGCCGTAGTGGTAGTGCAGGCCGACGCCGCCCCCGATCTCCACGCCCACGTGGGACGTGGGGACGTACTCCGCCAGCGGGTCCACCTCGGTGACCGCGCGCTGGCCGACGCTGATGGCGTGCATGCGGGGGCGCAGGTCCATGCCCCAGATCGTCTTGGTGCACAGCTCCCCCACGTAGAAGCGGAGCTCCGGGGCGTCGAGGTCCCGGCGCCAGCGGGCGATGAAGTTGGCGAGGTTGTCCCCGTAGCTCGCCATGTACTCCTCGTTGAACATGTCGTTCTCGCCCTGGTGCCACATGACCCCCTCCAGGCGGTAGGGCACGTTCTTGCGGTCGAGCTCCGCGAGCGCCGAGCGGACAAGCTCCATGGTGAGCGGATACATCTCGAAGCCGCTGGGCTCGTCGGGGTTCCAGTCACCGCCGAGGTGCGTGCCCCCCGCTGCGCACTTGATGATCGCGATGGGCGCGTCGATCGCGGCGGTGACCTCCCGCGCGAAGCTCAGCTCCGGACCGACCACCCCGTTCACCGGCTGGAGGTCGACCCACCCGTCCGAGCGCATCTTCTGCTCGCGGCCGATGCAGTACTGGAAGCGGACCTTGCCCTGGGGCTCACCCAGCCCCGAGAAAGGCGGGAAGCGCTCGATGTCGGCGACCCTGGAGTCCGAGCCGACCATGTTGGACTGACCGGCGAAGACGAAGACCCGCACGGGCTCGCGCTCGATCGAGGGCTCGCCCGACGCCGCGGGGGCGGCCAGGGCCAGGAGCGAGAGGAGGACGAGGGAGGGGGCGCGGAGCGTCATGGCTGGGTCCGGGGGAGGGGGCAGGCCCGCGGTGGGGAGCCGGGTCCACGGCGGGGAGCCGGGGCTCGGCGCCGGGACCGGGCGGTGTCAGGCGTTGGAGGAGGGGTCGAAGAGGTCCCGGGGGATCCCGCCCTCGGCGAGGCGCTTGCGGAGGCGCTGCCAGCGCCGCGCCACGGCGCCCGCGGTGGAGTCCAGGCGCTGGGCGGCGACCTCGTAGCCGAGGCCCTCGAGCCCGCAGTAGCTCACGAGCTTGCGGTCCATCTCGGGCAGCCCCGCCACCGACTCCAGGAAGCGGGCGAGGGTGTCGTCCCGCTCGATGCGGGCGCTGATGGCGGTGGCGGGGTCCATCACCTGCTCGAAGACCGCGCGCTTGGTCTCGCTCCCGAGGTTCACCTGCCGGCGCCTGCGTCCGTCACGGAGCAGCTCCAGGAGCACGAGCTTGGCGACCCGGAAGATCCACTTGCGGAACGGGGTCGTCTCCGCGTCGATGCGCTCGATGGAGTCCCACGCACGGAGCCAGACCTCCTGCACCACGTCCTGGGCGTCGATCTCCGACCGGCGATCGCGGGCCAGCCGCAGGGTGGCCCACGCGTAGATCGACGGCGCGACGTGGTCGTAGAGGACGCCGAACTCGGTGACGCCGCCCACCTGGGCGCGCCGGAGCCAGTTCTGCGTCTCGCCCTCGGGCGGGTGTGCTTCGGATTCGGACAAGCTCCTCGAATGATACCGCCTCCCGCGCTGTCCCCAGGGCGGGGCCGAGCTCGGACCCGGCCGAGGGGGGGCGGCGCGGAGACTCCGAACGAGAATCCGAGGTCGGTGCTAGGCTGGAGTCAGAGCCTGCCGCCCTTGAACGACCCCGAAGAGAACCTCGACCCTGCGGTCCTGGACTTCATCCAGGACTTCGAGGACGACGTCGCGGAGGGCACGGACCGACCGCTCGGCTTCTACCTGAAGCGGTACCCCGAGGCGGAGACCCAGGTGGCGGCCGAGTACCTGCGGAGGCGGGCGGCCGCGGACGAGGAGTCGGCGCGCGCCGCCGCGGCGCTCGACGGCGAGCGGATCGGACGCTTCCGCCTCGTGGGCGCCCTCGGGCAGGGCGGCCAGGGCATGGTCCTCGAGGCCATGGACGAGCGCCTGGGGCGGCGGGTGGCCCTCAAGCTGCTCCAGGGCCGCCTGATCACGGAGACCCGCCGGCGGCGGTTCCAGCGGGAGGCCGAGATCCTGGCCCGCATCGACCACCACGGCATCGCCGAGGTGCTGGACGCCGACTTCGAGGGGGACGAGCCCTACATCGCCATGCGGTTCGTGCCGGGCACGGACCTGGCGGCGGAGATCCGGGCCGCGCGGGAGGGGCGCGCGGGCGTCCTGCCCATCGCGCCGTCGGACCAGGCCGGGGTGCAGCGGCTGCTGCGCTTCTTCGAGGACGCGGCCCTGGCCCTCGACGCCGCCCACCAGCTCGGGGTGGTGCACCGGGACGTCAAGCCAGGGAACCTGATGGTGCGTCCCGACGGGGAGCCGGTGGTCCTGGACTTCGGGCTCGCCACGGGGGCGGAGGACGAGGCCCTGACCCGCGCGGGCGAGGGCCTCGGGACCCCGGAGTACATGGCCCCCGAGCAGATCGAGGAGGGCCGCGGCGAGCTCGACGCGCGGACCGACGTCTACGGCCTCGGCGTCTCCCTCTACGAGGCGCTCACGGGCACGCGGCCGTTCCAGGGCTCGAGCCCCCACGAGATCCAGTCGGCCATCCTGCGGGACACGCCCCCGGCCGCCGAGCGCGTCAACCGCGCGCTCAACGGCAGCGTCGCCGCCGTGGTCGCGGTGGCCATGGAGCGCGACCCCGCGCGCCGCTACGCCAGCGCGCGGGACCTGGCGGAGGACCTCCGGCGCCTTCGGCGCTTCGAGCCGATCATGGCCCGCCCCCCCGGGGCCACCGTCCGCGTCCGGCGCTGGGCCCAGCGCCAGCCCGCCGTGGCCGCGTCCCTGGCCGGCGTGTTCCTCGCCATCACCGCCGCCCTCGTGGTGGCGCTCCACGGCATCGAGGTCCGCGACGGCCTCATCGCGGAGAAGAACGAGGCCCTGGACCTGGCCGGGTCCCGCCTCTACCTCGCCCGCGCCGAGGAGCGCCTGCAGGACAACCCGAGCGCGGCCCTCGCCCTGGCGGAGTACGCGAACCGCCTGCACTCGAACGCCGAGACGCGCTCCGCCCTCTTCGCGCCCCTGCTGGCCACCCGGCTCGAGCTGCGGCTCCGGGCCGACGACGCGACGCGCATCGGCGCGGTCGCCATGTCCCCGGACGGGCAGCGGATCGCCGGGGTCGCGGACGAGACGGCGGTTTGGTTCTGGGGCGTGAGCGGGGACGCCGCGGAGCGCGTGGAGGTGCCGGACGACGGCCAGCCCCTGTCCGCGATCCGCTGGCTCGACGCTGACGGAGGGGTCCTGGTCGGGAGCGCCGGGGGCACCGTCCATCTCCTGCGCGACGGGGAGGTGGTCTGGTCCTCGGACCCCGGGCCCGCGGTGGGCGAGCTCCACGTGGATCCCGGGGGAGACGTCGTGCACGTCACCAGCGACGAGGGCACGCGGGCCCTGGACCTCGGGAGCGGCGCCCAGCGCTGGGCCACCGACTCGACCCTCGGCTGGAGGACCCGCCTCGTCGTGGAGGCGGACGGCGAGGCGTCCCTCCGGACCCTCAGCGTCCGCGGCGACCAGGGCCCCCTGGGCCTCGCGGTCCCCCACCCCGCCGGGAACATCACCTGCAGCGCCGTGTCCGCGGACGGCTCCCGCGCCGCGATCGTGCTCCAGCCTAGCCGGGTCTTCGCCTGGTCCACGGAGACCGGAGCAGTCCTCCTGGACGAGGTCGGCGAGTTCGTCGCCGACTCCATCCAGTGGGGTCCGGCAGGCCGTCGCCTGCTGGTGTCCACGGAGTCCAGGAACGCCTACCTGTGGCGGGCCGAGCCGAGCGTCGAACTCCTCCCCGTTCGTGCGTCCGGCCCCCCGCTCCTGATCGCGCGCTTCGTGGAGGGCGGCGACGCCGCCCTGCTGGTGGACCGCGAGGGCCGGATGGAGCTGATCGCGACGCCGCGCGAGGAGCCCGGCGGCGCGGCGCCGCCCGCTGGAACGAGGCTCTGGTCCCGCACGTCGGGGGCGGAGCTGCGGTGCGCGTCCGACCTCACGGCGGGCGGCGCGTTCGGCACGGTCGGCGCCGACGGCCGGGTGGCGATCTGGCAGGTGGACGCGGACGCCTCCACCGTCTCCGAGACCGGTTCGTTGGACCTCGGCCGGGCCGTGGACGAGGTGCTCATCTCCCCGGACGGCGCCGCGCTCCTGCTCATGGCGCCGGACGGGAGGAGCGCGGCCCTCGAGGCCGCGTCCATGACCCTGAAGGAAGTGGAGGGCGGTGCCTCCTCCACGGCCCGCTGCGCGCTGCCCGGCGGGGTCTTCGCCTTCGGGCAGGGCGACGGGGGGATCCTCCTCAGCGACGGCCGCTCCCTGCCCGCCCCGTTCGACGACGGCCGGCAGCACCCCGTGGTGGCCATGGCCCTCAGCCCCGACGGTGCCCGGCTCGCGGCCTGCTACTTCCCCACCTTCGTCGCCACCTGGGACCTGGCGAGCGGCGAGGCCGTCGGAGGACGGGTCACCGTGTCCCGGGCCGACCGGCTCTCCTGGAGCGCCGACGGGACGAGGATCGCCGTGGGCGCGCCCGTGGCGGGCCCCACGTTCCGGGTGATCGACGTGGAGGCGTCCACGGTGTCCCCGCGCGAGCTCTCCCGCGAGGCCGGCCCGCGGGTGGCGACCTTCGTGCCCGGCGCCGACCAGGTCGTGGTGGGCGCCGAGAACGGCGAGGTCCACGTCTTCGGCCCCGAGTCCGGGGCGCGCCTCGTCTTCCCCCTCCATGGCGCCCCGCTCGCGACGATCGCCGTGGACGCCCACGGCGACGAGGCCCGGGCCCTGTCCGCCGACGCGGACGGGCGCGTGTTCGTGTGGCCCCTGAACCCCGAGGCGGCGGCCGCCCGGCGCCTCGCCCACGGGGTGGACGACTGGGAGCGGCTCTGGGTCGACGGGGGTCTCCGCGGTGAGTGAGCCCCCCCCGATCAGATTCTTCCGGGATTCCTGTCGCGGCTCCCGGGCCCGTTTCACGTGAAGGCGCTGAAGGCGCCCGCGGCGCACCCCGGCGCCCGGCCCCGTATCCCCCCCTTCCGCCCCCTGTTTCGCCATGCCCTCCCTCCCTTCCCTCCACCCCTCCTGCGCGTCGGTCGCCGTCCTGGCGGCCCTCCAGGGCCTCGCGCCCGCCCAGTCCCGGGACGACGTCTACTTCTCGGTCACCTGGCGCGGGCCGACCATCGGGCTCGCCAGCGGGAACGACCGCGTCACGTCGGGGGACATCCTCCAGCCCCAGGCGCCCGGCACCTCCCTCAACGCCCCCCCGCCCAAGATCTTCCGCTCGGCGGCCTCCACCGGCCTCCAGGGCCAGTGCGAGGAGCGCCCGGGCCCACCCTGCGGCCAGGAGATGGACGCCCTCTCCTTCGGCCACGACGCCCGCCTCGGCCCCGAGCCCTCCGAGCGCCTCGCGATCCACTTCTCGGTGGACCGCCACGCCCACGCCACCGCGGCGTCCTTCCTGCAGCCGGGCACCTGGACGGAGGCCGTGCTCCACGACCACGGGGCGGACTCGTTCGCCGCCCTCTGGGCCGGGGTCCCGGACCCGGGCGCGACGGGGCACAACTTCATCGCCATCGACGGCGACGGCCGGGCGGCCGCCGGCGGGCTCGGCGCGCGGCGCCACGGCACCGGCCTGGTGGAGCCCAACGACCCGGCCATCGGCTGGCCCATGGCCCCGCACGACCGCGGGGACGACCTGGACGCGCTGGACGTGGGGACCCCCCGTGAGCACGTGGACGGCCGCTTCTACTTCTCCGTCCAGGGCGGCGGGGTGGACGTGCTGGACCCGATCGGTTCGCCCCCGGTGCCGAGCACGGCGGAGCTCGAGGGGATCTCCGCGGCCGACGTGGTCATGGGGAGCCCCGGCCAGCCCCACCGGCCCTACGCCCGCGCCGCCCTGCTGGGCCTCGACGCCCTGCTGGACGACATCGACGCCCTGATCCTCAGCGAGAACGGCGTCCCCGGCTACCAGCCGCCGCCGCGCCCCATGGAGTGGGCGAGCGCCGAGCACGACATGCTGATCTTCTCCGTGCGCCGCGGCTCCGCGGTCATCGGGGAGCGCGACAGCGCCCTGGGCCTGCGCATCACGGAGGGGGACCTGCTCACGGCCCCCGCCGTCCTCGGGGACGCCCCCGCCATCGTGGCCACCGCCGAGAGCCTGGGCCTGCGGGTCGAGCGCGGCGACCGGAGCGGGGCCTCCGACGAACTCGACGCGGCCTCCGTGGACGAGTACGACTTCCCGGACTGCAACAGC
The DNA here is from genome assembly GCA_050049155.1 of Planctomycetota bacterium. Classification (GTDB taxonomy): domain Bacteria; phylum Planctomycetota; class UBA1135; order UBA1135; genus Saltatorellus. The sequence goes on from JASFWR010000029.1 coordinate 6,585, forward strand.
AACCTGGTGGACGACTCGGTCGACATCGCCTGGGGCGTGTCCTTCGACACCAACCACGACGCGATCCCCGACGAGTGCCAGTACGAGGGCGGGGACTTCGGGCAGTGCACCACCGGCTCCTCCACCACCTGCCTGAACGTGGACTTCTGGGCCGGCTGCGAGAACAGCACCGGCGTGGGCGGCGGCCTCCACTGCCTCGGCCCCGTGGACGCCACGGACGTGTTCCAGTTCTCGGGGACCAACCTGCCCCCGGGCGGCATCGCGGCGATCATCTACTCGGACAGCGTCATGTCCCCCCCGGCGACCACGGGGAACGGCCTGCTGTTCCTGCAGCCCGGCGGGGCGTTGATCGGGGGCCTGAACCTCGTGGGCACCGACGGCACGCTGCTCCTCAACCCCGGGATCCTCTCCTGGCTCGGGGCGTCCGCCCCCACGGCCGGCCAGACGGCGTTCTTCCAGCTCCTCTACCAGGACCCCGGCGGCCCCTGCGGCGGGACCATGAACCTCACCAACGGGGTCAAGCTGATCCTCTGAGCGGCCCGCGCCGCGGCGACGAAGGGGGCGCCCCGGAGGCTCGTGGCTTCCGGGGCGCCCTTCCACTTGATGGAAGCGAGCGTCAGTGGGTACGGACCTGGGGGATGTGCAGAATCCCGCCGAAGCACGACCCGTCGATCAGGTTCTGCAGGTCCTGGCGTCGGCGATCGAGGTCGTTGAATTGCCTGACCACACCGGACCCTGCGGCATCCGGCATCGAGATCCCGGTGAGGAACGACGAGAGGGTCGCCTGGACACCGGGGACGGTCCAGTTCACGTGCGTGAAGAACGTCCCGACCTCACCGCCGTGACACCCGTTGCAGGTGTTGAGGGAGAACTCGTGCCGGTCGTTCGTGAGGACGGGGCTGTTGCCCTCCCAGAAGACGTTGGACGGGGGGAAGGGGACCTCGCTCGACGCGCCCTCGATGGAGGACAGCGCCGGGCCGCCCCCGTTCATGATGGTGGTGACGGTCGTACCGCCGTTCATGCTGTTCGGCGGCGTGAGCTTCACCGAGACCTGCTCGAGGAGGCCGGAGGAGTCGAGCCGGAACTCGCGGAGCTGCCAGTCCGCCGCGAATCCGGGGAGCAGCTCGTTCGTCCGCAGCTGCCCGAGCTCGTTCGCGTTCGGGCTGCTCGTGAGATCGGTGAACTGGGTCGTGAGGGCCGCGAGGGCGTCGTTGTAGACCGTGCTCCCGAGGGCGAGGTCGCTGAGGTCCGCCCAGTCCTGGCCCCACTGGCGCACGTCGCAGCCGGTCTTGTTGATGGCGTACTCGAAGATCGCGAGGAACCCATCAGGACCGGCCTGACAGTTCTCGTCCACGAAGCTGTAGATGATCCGGGCCTCCCCCGCGGAGCCGCTGCTGTAGCCGTTGGTCTCCCGCAGGTCCAGGCGCAGGACGATGGCGATGGGGTGGAAGGGGGCCGCGTCCATGTCGAGCACGCCCGTGCCGCCGGGGTCCCACACGCTCAGGATCTTGTTCATGGTGGCCACGCGCGCGGGGCTCGTGTGCCCGTTGACGGTCTGGGGCGCGCCCCAGTTGGAGAGCCAGTCCATGGCGAAGACGGAGGGGTCGTGCGTCCCCGCGAGCTCGGTCATCACGTGGCCGAAGGCCCAGGCGCCGTCGGGGTTTCCGACCCCCGTGCAGGGGTTGAAGCTGTGGTTCAGGTCGGCGAAGACCGTGGGATCGATGATCATCAGCGAGTGGTCCTCCACCACGGTGGTGCTCGCGCTGTGGACGTGGACCGGGATCGCCATCGGCGACGCGGGCTTCACCAGGTGGCGCGAGTTCACGCGGGCCACGAGCTCGCGGCCGTCGAAGATCGGGATCTCGACGCCGCGGCTGGCGGCCTCCTCGAGGCGGCGCGCGATGGCGCGCTCCTCCTGCAGGTCGGTCCGCACGACGCCGGTGAAGATCCCGTCGAAGGGCCGCTGGTCCATCTCACCGCCGTCGTCACGGAACTCGGTGAAGATCCGGTCCTCGAGCTCGAGGCGCACGCGGCCCCCGCGGGCCTCGAGGGCGCGCAGCTCGAGCACGGCCTCGCCGGGGCGGACCTGCTGGGAGAGGTCGACGCGGAACTGCGCCTTCGCGAAGGTCGGGCGCAGCTGCGCGCTCGCGATGGAGGTCAGCGCGAGGGCCGCGCCGACGTGGATGTAGGTCTTCATGGTGGGGAGGGGTTGGGTTGGGTCGGAGCGCGCCGAAGGGCCGGCACGCGAACAGGGGCACGTGCAACGGACCCGGCGCGGAGCGACACGAATCCCCGATGAAGTCCGGAGGAGCGGCGCCTCGCGGTCTCGCCGTCCCGCTGCCGCGACGCCGCGAGAAAAGGCGCCGATGCCTGTCGCGCGCGCCCTGCCCCGACTCACGTGATCTCGCGACGACGCCGCCCCGTCCGCGCCCCTTCCCCTCCGAGAATCGACTCCCCGACGCCCCCCGCCCCGCCATGCCCTCCCCCCGAACGCTCCTGCGCCGATACCGCGGATCCCTGCTCTTCCTCGTGGCGCCGACGGCCCTCGCCGTCCTCGCGGTCCGCGAGGCCGGCCCGCCGGCGCCAACGGCCCACGCTCCCTCGGACGCGACTACCGCCTCCAGGTCGGTGGACGTCACGCCGATGGACGCCCAGCTCGTTCAACTGATCGCAGACGCTCGTTCCAGCGCTCGTCCCGGCGCCCGCTAGCCGCTCGCCGCCGCCGGATCGGCCCGGAACGACCGACGCCGGCGCCCTCCAGGGGCGCCGGCGTCGGCGGAGCGCTCCGGGGGTCCAGCCCCCGGACTCAGGCCCTCACTGGAACTGGACCTCGAGCCCGTCCGTGAAGTTGGAGGTCGCGAACCCGCCCACGGCGTCGCGGTGCCAGGCCTGGAAGTTCCAGGTCTCCCCCGCCGCGATCGCCACCAGGCCCGTGGGCGTCGGGGTCTGGGTCAGGTCCAGCGGCAGGGTGAACGACCCGGTCGCGCCCGAGTTCACGATCTGTCCCGGCCCCACGTAGCGGCCGATGGAGCCGCCGAGGCAGAGGTTGCCGTCGCTCCCCCCGGGGTTCGCCACGAAGCCCTGGGACTGGCTCGTGAGGAAGAAGCCGAAGGCGTTCAGGGGGAGGTCCTCGGCGATCAGGGAGAGGCTGTTCTGCGAGACGGTGGCCGTCCCCGAGGCGCTGATGCTGCTGGAGGCGCCGGTGGAGTTGGGCGCGCCGGGCGAGCAGTAGCGGGTCCCGATGGCCCCGACCCCGTCGAGGACGAGGTTGTCGAGGCTGATGATGTGGTTGCCGAACCAGAAGGCGCCGCCGAAGGGGCGGTCCATGGCGATCCCCACGTAGTCCACGTCCTGGATGATCGCGTTCCAGAGCGCGTCCCCGGAGAGGGAGCCCAGGGGGCTCGAGGGCAGCGTCGCGAGGTCCCACCCCGCCGGCGTCGTCGTCGACGCGCTGGGGATCGGCGTTGAGACGGTGGTCCAGGCGCTGAACCCGAACTGGAAGACGTCGCCCGTGTAGACGAAGGCCCAGGCGTCGTCCGCGAAGTTCGTCTGCGTCCCGCCGTCGTTGCCGAGGACCAGGTACGGCCGGGTGCCGAAGTTGGAGGCGCCCACCTCCACCTGACGGTCGAAGGCGAAGGAGCTCACGCCGAGGGCCCGGAAGTCCCCCTTCCAGGGGTGGTTCACCGCGCCCGGCACGATCATGGCGGCGGGGAGCTGGGAGGCCGAGTTCTGGACCGTCACCTCGACGCGGCCGCCGGGGTTCCCGCCGGTGGTCATGTGCACGCCGACGAGGGCGGGGTTGAACTCCAGCCCCCAGTCGTCGGTGTTGGTGACCTCGAAGTCCTCGGTGGCCACCTGGGCGGCCGCGGGGGTGCAGAGGGCGAAGGCGAGGAGGAGCGAGGGGCGCATGGGCAGGGAGCGGTCGGGGAGGAGGAGCAGGAGAGGATCCAAGGGTAGGGGCTGGCCGGGGCGGGGGGCGGGAGGCTGGACGCGCCCGACCGGGCGTGGTCGATTCTGCGACGGCGGCCGCCCCTGGCGGGCCGTGGGGCGGCGCCGGGGCTAGAGCTCCACCGGCGGGCCGGAGACCGCGATGGAGCAGGCGTCAGGGTGCAGGTGCGCCTCGGCGGCGCGCCGGACGTCCTCCGCGGTGACCGCCGCGAACTCGGCGGGAAGGCGCTCCAGGTGGTCCTCGGGGAACCCGTGCACCTCGGCGCTGACCAGGTACTGGGCCCGGCGCGACGCGCGCTCGAAGCCCATGGCGAAGGAGCCCACCAGGTAGCTCTTCGCCACGGACAGCTCCTCCTCCGGGACCGGCTCGGCGCCGATCCGGCGCATCTCGGTCACGAAGCCGTCCACCGCCGTCCGGACGTGCTCCGGGCTGGTCCCGATGTACGCGCGGAACATGCCCGGCAGCTTGCCCGCGGAGCCGTGGATGTCCGCGTGCACCGTGTAGGCGAGGCCGAGCTCGTCCCGCAGGACGCGCGTGATGCGGTTGGTGAAGCCGGGCCCCGTGCCGAGCACGTGGTCCATCACCGCCAGGGGGACGTAGTCGGGGTGCGCGCGCGCGATCCCGAGGTGGCCCAGGTGCACGTGCACCTGCTGCCGCTCTCGCTCGAAGGCGGCCCGCCGCGGTTCGATGGCCGGGAAGGTGTGGGGCCGCCGCTCGTGGGGGGTCCCGGGGTCGAGCGCCGCGAAGGCGCGCTCGGCGTGGTCCCGCACCGCGGCGGGGTCCACGTCCCCCACGACCGCGATGATGAGCCGCGACCCGCACCAGCTCGCGGCCCGGTGCGCCCGCAGGTCGCCGGCGGTGATGCGCGAGACGGTCTCGAGGGTCCCGTACGGGTTCCTGCCGAGGAAGTGCTCGTCGCCGTAGACCAGCCGCTTGAAGAGGATGCCGCCCTGGGCCCGCGGGTCGTCCGCCTCCACCGCCAGGCGGGTCTTCATGCGCTCCAGCTGCCGCTCGATGAGCGCGTCAGGGTAGGCGGCGTCCGTCACCAGCTCGCCGAGCACGTCGAGGAGGACCGTCCACGCCGGCCCGGCCACCGCGCCGGAGAGGCCCATGGCGTCGCCCGACACCCCGCCACCCTCGGGCTCCAGCAGGGCGGCGAGGTCCTCGTCGCTCCGCTCGCTCGTGCCCTGGTCCGCGAAGGCCCCGGCCAGGTGCGCCACGCCGTGCTTGCCCTCCGGGTCGAGGGAGGGGCCCCCGCGCACGTGGACGCGCACCGCCGTGACCGCCGCCGACGGGCGCCGGTGCACCAGGAGGGTCGCGCCGCAGCCGAGGATGAAGCGCTCGCGCTCCACCTGGATCCGGGGGGCCGCCCCGTCGGTCGCGGGGCTCAAGCCCCCACCTCCGCCGGAGCGGGTCGCGACCAGGCGACGACGCGCCGGTCCGGGCGCAGGAGCCGCTCGCAGGTGGCCCGGAGGGAGGCGGCGTCCACGGCGCCGCGGCGGGCCTCGACCTCGAGGGCGTCCCGCCACTGCAGGTCGGTGGCGTACTCCCCGAGGGTCTCGGCCACGTCCGTGACCGTCTCGGAGTCGAAGGCCTCGCTGGCCGCCAGCAGCTTCCGGGCGCGGACCATCTCCGCGTCCGAGACCGGCTCCGAGCGCAGCCGCTCCACCTCCTCCAGGATCGCGGCCTCCAGCCGCGCCGTGTCCGCGTCCTGGACGGCCTCCGCGTAGACCCAGAACCCGCCGCCGCGCGCGCGGGCGTCGTTGTTCGCCGAGACGCTGGTGGCCAGCCCCTCCTCGATCACCAGCCGGCGGTAGAGCCGGGAGAGCTTGCCGCTGGTGAGGACGGAGACCACCACGTCCATGGTGAAGTCCTCGTCCGAGCCGAAGGCGCCGCCGGGGTAGGCGACGATGAGGCGGGAGGCATGGTCGTCCCAGGTGGTCTCGATGCGCACCTCCTCGGCGAGGTCGATGCGGAGCTCAGGGTCCGCCGCGCGGTCGCCGGGGGTGTCGGCGATGCCCCCGAAGCGCGCCGCCACCGACTCGAAGGCCGCCTCCGGCTCCACGTCGCCGGCCACGACCAGCGTGGCGTTGCCCGGGCGGTAGTGGCGCTGGTAGTAGCCGCGCATGTCCTCCGCGGTCATGGGCTCCAGCGTCTCGCGGTAGCCGATCACCGGGCGCGCGTAGGGGTGATCGCCGAAGAGCGCCTCCGACACCTTCCGGCTCAGGGCGCGCCACGGGTCGTCGAGCCCCATGGAGAGCTCCTCGAGGACGACCTGCTTCTCCGCGGCGAACTCCTCGGGGTCCAGGAGCAGCCCCTGCATGCGGTCCGCCTCGAGGTCGAGGGCCCGCTCCCACCGGTCCGAGGCGAACTCGAACCAGTAGGCGGTGTGGTCGGGGGTGGTGAAGGCGTTGTTGCTGCCGCCGAGGACCGTGGTCTCCAGGTCGATGGCGCCCTTCCCGTGGTCGGGCGTCCCCTTGAACATCATGTGCTCGAGGAAGTGGCTCACGCCGGCCTCGGCGCGGGTCTCGTGGCGCGCGCCGACGCCGTACCAGACCATCACGGCGACCACCGGGTCCAGGTGGCGCTCGGCGATCAGGACGCGCATGCCGTTGTCGAGCTCGCGCTCGTGCACGGTCGCGCCGCAGTAGGTGGGGGGGTGCTCGGTCATGTGTTCGGTGCTCAGCGCCTGCGCCGGCGTGCGCCGCGGCGCCGGCTACCGCGGGCCGCCCCGCCGCGTCGCCGCGCGCCCTGGGGGTTCCGGCTGCCGCCGCCGACGCGGCGGGAGGAGCGGCGCGCGGGGGCCCGCGGCAGGCCCTCGGGCACGGCGCCCGCCTCCAGGGACTCGTGCTCGGCCAGCAGCGCCTCGACCTCGTCCCGGCTGAGGGCGCGCCACTTCCCCTCTCGCAGGCCGCGGATGCCGAGGGGGCCGATCTGCGTGCGGGTGAGGGAGGTGACCTTGAACCCCACCCGCGCGAAGATGCGGCGCACCTCGCGGTTGCGGCCCTCCTGGATCGTCACCTCGAGGGTCGAGCCGTTCGCGGTCCGGCGCTTCACCAGCACGCGGGCGCCGGCGGTGCGCCCCTCCGCCAGGTGGACGCCCTCGCGGACCTTCTGCAGCGCCTCGTCGGAGATCTGCCCCGGCACCCGCACGAGGTAGGTCTTCGGGACGCCGAAGCGCGGGTGGGCGATCCGCTCCGCGAACTCGCCGTCGCTCGTGAGGAGCAGGAGTCCCTTGGACTCCTCGTCGAGGCGGCCCACCGTGAAGATGCGGCCCTTCTTCGGATCCGTGATCAGGTCGATGGCGCGCGGCCGCGTCTCGCGCACCTCGTTGGTGCACACGACGCCCGCGGGCTTGTGGAGGATGTAGTAGCGGCGCTCTCGCGGGTCCGACTTCAGCAGCACGCCGTCCACGTCGACGACCTGGGTGCGCGGATCGATCTTCGTGCCGAGCTCGGTGACGATCTCTCCGTCCACCAGGACCTTGCCCTCGAGGATGAGCTCGTCGCTCCGGCGGCGGGAGGCGACGCCGTTGTCCGCGAGGAACTTGTTGAGGCGCACCGTCTCGGTGTCGCGCTTGGCGTCCCTGGCCGAGGACGACCGGGCGGGCAGCCGGCTCCCGCCCACCTGCTTCAGCCTCGGCCGCGCGCCCCTGGCGCCGGCCCCGCGTCGGGTCCTTCTCGCTCTGCTCATGTCGTGCTGTCCTGCCTCACGGCGGTCAGTTCCTGGATCGGGGCCGGGCCCTGAGGACCCGGAGCTCGCCGTCCGCGTCGACGATGCGCGCGGAGGGGAGGTCGGCGGGGAGCACCCACGTGCCCCCTCGCTGGAGGAGGAACGCCTCGTCGTCGACCCCGTCGACCTCGAGGCGCCCCGCCCCAGAGAGTACGAGGATCGCGGTCGGGCGTCCGGGAGATGCCACCTCTTCCGGTTCGTGGACGTCCATGACTTCCACCTCGAAGCGCCTCCCGCGCCGCAGGGGGGCGGCACGGTTGACGGATCCCCTGTCGCCGGAGGCGTCGAACGCGAGGGGCCCCGGCGGCGCCGGCGCCGCCTGGAAGTCGATGGAGAGCAGCGCCTCGTCCAGGTGCGTCTCCCGCCGCTGGCCGTCGAGGCCCGCCCGGTCCCAGTCGTAGAGGCGGAAGGTCGCCGTGGAGTTGAGCTGCACCTCGGCGAGGACAAGCCCCGCTCCGATGCCGTGGACCACCCCCGGCGAGACGTCCACGCCGTCGCCCGACCGCACGGGGTAGCGCCCGAGCAGGTCCACCACGTCGGGGCTCGCGGCGCCGCTCGCGAAGGCGGTCGCGTCCACCGAGGGGGCGAGCCCCAGGAACACCTCGGACCCCTCGTCGGCGTCGAGCACGTACCAGCACTTGCTCTTGGGCAGGACCCCGAGCTTGCGGGCCGCGTCCTCGTCGGGGTGGACCTGGATCGACAGGTCCTTCCGCGCCTCGACGAGCTTGAGCACCAGGGGGAACTGGTCGTCCTCGCCGAGCTCCACGTCCCCCACCAGGGCCTCGCGCTCGGAGAGCATGAGGCCGCGCAGGGAGCGACCGGCGAAGGGCCCCGCGGCGACGACGGACGCGTGCCGCTCCTGGTCGCTCAGCAGCAGGACCTCGCCCACCGGGTTGTCGGCGGGCCACTCCCCGGCGCCCTCGCCCTCCGCGCCAAGGAAGCCGCGCAGGGCGTCGCCGCCCCACACCTTCGCCACGGCGCGGGGTTCGAGTCGGAGGGGTCGGGCGAGGGCCATGGTCGGCGCGAGAGACTAGCGGCGGGCGCGCGGCGCGGGGAGGTCGCCAGGGCCGGATACTGGGGCCCGTCCTGGGAGCGTCCCGCCCTGGCTCGTGGCGAGCGGCCAGGCCGCCTCGGACCGGGAGCCGACGCGCCGCACGGTGCTACCCTGTGGACGATGAACCTCGACCTCCCCCACGAGCCCGCACCGGAGCACCTGGAGCGCTTCTCGGTGGACGGGCACGTGACCCTCCGCGGCCTGCTGGACCCCCTCGAGCTGGAGCTGCTCGAGCCGGGCCTGTCCGCGGCGGTGCGCCGGGGGGACCCAATGGCCGGCGTGCCCTGGGAGGAGCGCTCCACCTACGACCGCGCCTTCGTCCAGGTGGGCGACCTCCACCGCGAGTGCGAGGACGCGGGCCGGCTCGTCCGCTCGCGCCGCCTCGCCTCGGTCGCGGCGGCCCTGCTCGGCGTGCGCTCGGTCCGGCTCTACCACGACCAGGCCCTCTACAAGCTCCCCTCCGCAGGCGAGGGCGGGCACACCCCCTGGCACGTGGACCAGTACTACTGGCCCCTCTCCACGGACCGCTCCATCACCGCGTGGATCCCGCTCGTGGACGTCCCCGACGACATGGGGCCGCTGACCTTCGCCTCGGGCAGCCACCGGTTCGAGGCGGGCCGCAGCCTCGAGATCTCGGACGAGAGCGAGGCCCTCTGCGACCGCGCCCTCGAGGAGGGCGGCTTCCCCCGCTGCCGCGAGCCCTTCGAGCTCGGGGACGTGTCCTTCCACCTGGGCTGGACCTACCACAGCGCGCCGCCCAACCACGGCGGCCGCGAGCGGAAGGTGATGACGGTCATCTACATGGACGCCGACATGCGCGTGGCCGAGCCGGTGAACGACCACCAGCGGGACGACCTCCGCAAGTGGCTGCCGGGGCTGTCGCCGGGCGACCTCGCGGCGAGCCCCTCGAACCCGGTGCTCTGGCCGACCGCGTGAGGGCCGGCCTCAGTCCGCGAGCAGCGCGGCGATGGTCGCCTCGCACTCGGCCTTGAGGCGCTCGAGCTCCGCCCGCACGTGGGGCGGCAGGTCGGGGGCGAGGGCTCGCTCGAACTGGCCGACGGCGAGGGTCCAGCCGTCGCGCTCCATGAGCTCCAGCCCGCGGATCGCGTGCAGCACCGTCCCCTGGGGCGTCTGCTCCCGCGTCCAGCGCGCCGCCGTCACCTCGATCCAGGGGCGGCCCGCGTGGATCTCGCGGACCACCAGCTCGAGCTGGTAGCGGTCGTGGGGCCGCGCCCCGGCGAGGGCGAGGGCCGCGGCCGAGCCGCGCCGCACGAAGAGGCGGGCCTGGGGCGCGTCGAACTCCTCCTCGACCCAGAGCAACTGCTCGTCCGCCCACACCTCGAAGCCCCGGAAGGTCGCCGGGTCGAAGCGGCTGAGGAAGGGGCTCCAGGCCTCCACCTCCCGGCAGAACTGAGCGGCGACCCGCTGGGTCTCGCCGAGC
>JASFWR010000077.1:0-11987 GCA_050049155.1 Planctomycetota bacterium
GCGGTCGTCCCCCTCGCCGGGCGCCCCCCCGTCGGGCGCCCCCTTGCCGCCGGAGCAGCCCGCCGACACCAGCGTCAGCGCGGCGGCGGCCAGCAGCGCGCGCTCCGGCTTGCAGCCGGGCGTCCTGGCCGGCATCGCGAGGGAGGCCGCGCTCACCGGCCACCTCCTTCCGCGAGGGACTCCTCGAGCACCGGGAGCAGCGGGTGGTCCGGATCCAGCTCCCGCAGCCGCGCCGCAGCGGCCGCCGCCTGCTCGCCGGCGTCCAGCGAGAGGGACGCGAGGGCCTTGCCCGCCCACCCCTCGGCGTCGCCGCCGTCCAGCTGGATCGCGCGCTCGAAGGCGGCGAGCGCCCCCTCCGGGTCGCCCAGCTCCAGCGCGGCCTTCCCGCCCATCACCTCGAGCCCCGCGTCCTCGAGGCCTCGGCCCCGCGCCTCGGCCACCGCCGCCGCGGCCTCCCCGGCCTTGCCGGCCTGGAGCAGGAGCTCGGCCCTGAACTCGTGGGCCTCCACCTGGTCGGCGTCGATCTCGATCAGCGCCTCGGCCGCGGCGAGGGCGCCGGCCTCGTCGGCCGCGTTGATCATGGCCGACGCCGTGGCTCGGGCGAGGCCGAGGTCCGTCGGGTCGAGCTGGGAGGCCCGGCTCAGGGCCGCCGCGGCGCCGGGCCAGTCGCCGAGGCGCGCCAGGGCGCGCCCCTTGCGGGTGAAGACCCGCGGGTCCTCCGGGTCACGCTCCTCCAGCCCGCGGAGGATCTCCACCGCGCCGGCCGCCTGGCCGGTCTCGATCATCCTGTCCGCGCGCAGCAGCAGCGCCGACTCGCCGATCTTCAGGGCGTTGACCTCACGCATCCAGAGGTCCGCGCCGCCGGTCCGCGCCCCGCGCCCCAGGGTCAGCTCGGGCTCCGCCTCGTCGAAGCGGCCCAGCCGGGAGAGCGCCCGCCCCTTGAGCTGGTGGAAGAGGGCCTGGTTGGCGGACACGACCCCGGAGAGGTCCCCGAGCCGGTCGAGGGCCGCGGCGGGGTCGCCCCGCTCCAGGTCCACCTCCACCAGGCCGAGCTGCGCCGCGGTGTCCTGGGGCGCGACGGCCAGCGCCCGCTCGAAGGCCGTCGAGGCTTCGGCCGGTCGCCCCGCCCCGAGGAGCAGCCACCCCTTCCGCCGCCACGCGGGCCCGTAGCTCGCGTCGAGCGCGGAGAGCCGCTCGTGGGCCTCGAGCGCGCCCTCGATGTCCCCGTTCTTCCCGCGCATCACCGCGAGCCGGTACCAGGTGCGCGGCCGCGTCCCGTCGAGCAGGACCGCCTCGTCGTAGCAGGCCTCGGCCAGCTCGAGCATCAGGTGCGCCTCCATCAACATGCCCAGGCGCACCCACGCGCCCGCGTCCTCGGGGCGGGCGAGGACCTCCTCCCGGGCCGCCTCGAGGGCGTCCACGAGCCCCGCGTCGTACCCGGCCATGGAGTGGGGCCAGGGCACCTCCACGGGCGCGACGTCGGCGCCGCCGCAGGCCTGCAGCGGGGCCAGGAGCAGCGCGAGGCCCGCGGTCCGCGCCATCCGGGGGCACCGCCTGGGAGCCCGCCGCAGGGCAGACCGGAGGGCCAGCGCGGGGGGCGCGAGCGCCGACGGGTCCGGCGTCGAGGAGGCCTTCGGGGAGAGGGGGCGAGCCATGTGCTGGAGAGCGTAGTACCTCAGCGGCGCCGACGGGACCCTCTGCCTCCGCGGCGCCCGCCGCGCCGGGGCCCCCTCCGGTCCGCGGCCTCGTCCAGCAGCTCATGGAGGTCCAGCGGGGCGAACGCGGGCAGGAAGCGCCGGGGGATCCGCGCCCCGATCCGTGACTCGATGGCTCGCACGAGGTCGAGCTCGTCCACCGTGGCGATCGTGATCGCCTCTCCGGCGCGCTCCGAGCGCCCCGTGCGCCCGATCCGGTGCACGTACGTGTCCGGGTCCAGGGGCACGTCGTAGTTGACCACACGGGCCACGCCCTCCACGTCGAGCCCGCGGGAGGCGAGGTCGGTGGCCACGAGGAAGCGCACCTCCCCGGCGCGGAAGCCAGCGAGGGCCCGGTCGCGGGCCCCCTGCTTCTTGTCCCCGTGGAGCAGCGCCACGGTGTGCCCGCGCTTCTCGAGCTGCCGCGCCACCTGCTTCGCCCGCTGCTTCGTGCGGGCGAAGACGATGGCGCTGCCGTCCTCGTCGGCCTCCACGATGGAGCGCAGCAGCTTCGACCGGGCGGAGGCGCGGACCGGGTGGAGCGTGTGCTCGATCGTCTCGGCCGGCCGGGTGTGCCCGAGGTCGATGATCTCCGGGTCCCGCAGGACGCGCTGCGCCAGGGCCTGGACCTCCTCCGGCATCGTGGCCGAGAAGAGCATGGTCTGCCGGTCGTCGGGCACCCGCTCGAGGATCCGCCGGACGTCGGGGAGGAAGCCCATGTCGAGGAGCCGGTCGGCCTCGTCGAGCACGAGCACGGACACCGCGTCCAGGTGGCAGGCGCCCTCACGCACGAGATCCAGCAGCCGGCCGGTGCAGGCGACCAGCACCTCGCAGCCCTCCTCCAGCGCGGCGCGCTGACCGTCGACCTTGACGCCGCCGTACGCCGCGGCGACCCGCAGCGGGAGGTGACGGCCGAGGTCCGCCAGGTCGCCCTCGATCTGCCGGGCGAGCTCCCGCGTCGGCGCCAGCACCAGCGCGCGAGGCCGCGCCGCCTCCGCGCGGTCCGCGGCGAGGCGGTGGAGGATCGGGAGGGCGAAGGCCGCGGTCTTGCCCGTGCCGGTCCGCGCGAGGCCGAGCACGTCCCGCCCCCCGAGGGCCGCCGGCAGCGCCGCGGCCTGGATGGGGCGCAGCTCGACGAAGCCGGCGTCCGCGACCCCCCGCTGCAGGTCGGGGTGAAGGCCGAGCGCCTCGAACCCACCCGGGCGCTCGACGCCGCCCGGCCCCTCGGCAGGGCCCGGCGCGCCGGAGGCGTCGGGGGGATCGGGGACTTCGGGCGCCGTGTCCATCGCCCTCGACGATGCACCGAAACCGGCCGCTGGCCCAAGTGCGAAGCGTGAGTTCCCTCGCGCGAGTCCCGCGGTGCTACCTTCCCCCCCATGGCGACATCCAAACCCGTCACCCTGGCCCTCGCGGGCTTCATGGACTCCCCGGAGGCCGCGGCCCTGGAACACCCGGAGGCGGACGTCCGCGCCATCGTCGAGCGGTTCCTCACCGTGTGCTACGACGACATGGGGAGCGCCCCGCGGACCATGGACGGGCACGACATGCACGGCGCGCTCGGCCACCTGCTGCCCGGCCGGTTCCGCCGCGGCGAGCCCCTGGCGGAGCGCGCGCCCGACGTCCTCCGGGCCTACCTCGCACACCTCGAGGGCAGCGAGGTCGTGCCCAACGCCTTCGAGCTCAAGCAGAGCTTCGAGGACACGATCGACGAGTTCCTCCAGACGGTCCGCACGGGGACCAACCCCCACGGTCACGGGCACGCGCCGCCCAAGGAGCCGTTCCAGCACGGCGCCCCGAAGCTCGGGCGCAACGACCCCTGCTCCTGCGGCAGCGGCAAGAAGTTCAAGAAGTGCCACGGGAAGAACGCATGAGGACCGCCGTGGTGATCCCGGCCCGCTACGGGTCGACCCGCTTCCCCGGCAAGCCCCTGGCCGACGTGGCCGGGCGGTCGCTGATCCGCCGCGTGCACGAGCTGGCCGCGGCGGCCGAGGGCGTGGACCGCGTCGTCGTCGCCACCGACGACGAGCGGATCCGCGACCACGTGGAGGCGTTCGGCGGCGAGGCGGTCATGACCCCGCCGGGCTGCAGGAACGGGACGGAGCGAGTCCACGCGGCGGTGCTCGCCCTCGAGGAGGCGCCCGACGCCGTCGTCAACCTCCAGGGCGACGCCGTCCTCACCCCCCCGTGGGTCATCGAGGCGGTGATCGCCGAGATGGCGCGCTGCCCCGACGCCCCGATCGTCACCCCGGCGGCGCGCCTCGAGGGGCGGTCCCTCGAGCTCCTCCGCGAGGCGAAGGCCGCGGGGGAGGTCGGCGGGACCACGGTCGTGTTCGACCGGGACGGCAACGCCCTCTACTTCTCGAAGGCCGTCATCCCCTTCGTCCGCGACGCGGCGGGCGGCGCTCCGACCTATCGCCACATCGGCCTCTACGGCTACCGCCGGGAGGCCCTCGAGCGGTTCATCGCCCTCGGCCCGAGCCCCCTCGAGCTGACCGAGGGGCTGGAGCAGCTGCGCGCCCTCGAGAACGGCATGGGGGTGCGGGTCGTCGAGGTGGACTACCGCGGGCGGCGCCACCTGGCCATCGACAGCCCGGAGGACCTCCGCCGGGTGGAGCAGCTCCTCGCCGAGGACGGCGAGCTCGTGGACGGCGGAGGGAGCCCGGGGTGATCGAGCTGCTCCTCGTGCGCCACGGGAACACCTTCGCCCCCGGGGACCGGATCGTCTGGGTCGGCAAGGGGGAGGACCTCCCGCTGGTGGAGTCCGGACGAGCCCAGGCGGAGGCCCTCGCGGCCGCCCTCCACGCGGCGGGCTGGCGCCCGACCGCGGCGGTGTCGGGCGGGCTCCGGAGGCAGGTCGAGCACCTCCGGCTCGCCACGGGCGGGGCCCCCGAGCCCGTCGAGACGGACGCGCTGGACGAGGTCGACTACGGGGACTGGGGCGGCCGGACGACCGACGAGATCGTGGCCGAGCACGGGGAGCGAGCGGTCCGCGGCTGGAACGAGCGGAGCGAGTGGCCCTCGGACGCGGGCTGGCCGGAGTCCCTGGAGGAGGTCCGGGCGAGGGTCGCGGGCTTCGCAGGGGACGTCGCCGGCGGGCGGTTCGGGGAGCGCGTGCTCGTGTGCAGCAGCAACGGCCTCCTGCGCTGGTTCCTGGGCCTGGTGCCCGGCGCCCTCGAGGAGGCGGTCGCGGGCGGCACGTTCAAGGTGCGAACCGGCCATGTGGGTAGGATGGAGTGGACCGAGGAGGGCGGCTGGCGCGTCCTCTCCTGGAACCGCCCGCCCGAGGCCCCCCTCCCCTGACCCCATGACGATCACCCCGCTGCTCCTGACCGCCCTGGCGAGCGTCGCCGCCGGCCCGGCGCCCGGCGCCGCGCCGTCCCCCCCCGAGCGTGCTCCGGCCCTCGAGGTGCAGGAGCCCAAGGGTGACGACAAGGAGACGCGGAAGGAGCGGGCCGCGAAGGAGAAGGCCGCGGTCGCGCGACTCAAGGCGGGGCTGAAGTCCGATCAGGCCAACGAGCGGCAGGCCGCCCTCGTGGACGCCGCGGAGACGCCGTACCCGGCGGTGATCAAGGCGCTGGGCGACGCCGTGTCGGACCGCGACCCCCAGGTGGCGATGATCGCCGCCGAGCTCCTGGGTCGCATGGAGCAGCAGGAGGCGGTCGAGACGCTCCGCCGCTGCGCGACCCGCGGGAAGAAGGCCCTCGCGAAGAACCCCGAGCTCCAGCGGGAGGTGATCCGCGCCATCGGCAGGCACCGCGACCCGAAGTCGATCTCGATGCTCATCAAGGGCGCCTTCAGCGAGAAGGACCGGGCGACCGGACGGGCGCGGGTGTTCGCCGTGGCGAACCTGCGCTCCAAGGAGTCCGCCGCGGCGATCTTCGGCGAGATGCGCAAGGCGGACGAGAAGCGGCTCCGCGGATGGCTGGCCAGCATCCGCCCCGCGCTCATCCACGTGACGGGCACGGACGCCGGCCAGGACCCGGCGCGGTGGCTCCAGTGGTGGGAGTCGAACCGCCGGACCTTCGAGGTGCCCGAACAGCCGCCGAAGCTCACGGGGACCTTCGCGGAGCAGTGGGCGCGCTTCTGGGGCGAGGACCGCACCTACGAGCGCCGCAAGAAGCGCGGCGACCGGGGCTGAGGCGCAACCGCCGCGGCTGCCGTCCGTCCCGTGGGCGTGGACGGGCCGAGAGCGGACGCAGGTATCTCCTCCATCGCCGACGGGGACGCGGCGTGGCCGGAGGGGATGTCGGCGGTGGACGAGCCGCCGGCGCGCCTCTGGCTCCGCGGACGCGCCGAGCTGCTGCGCCCCGCGCCCCGCGTCGCCATCGTCGGTAGCCGCTCCCCCACGCCCTACGGCCTGGCCCAGGCCGAGCGCTTCGGGGCGGCCCTGGCCAGGGCCGGGGTCTGCGTGGTGAGCGGGCTGGCACGCGGCGTGGACGAGGCCGCCCACCTGGCGGCGCTCGACGCCGGGGGGGACACGATCGCGGTCCTCGGCTGCGGGGTGGACCGCCCCTGGCCCGCGGGGCCGGCGGCGGACCGGGTGTGCGCCGAGGGGCTCCTCCTCTCCGAGCACGGCCCCGGTGTGCCGCCCCGGCGCCACCACTTCCCCCTGCGGAACCGGGTGCTCGCCGCGCTCGCCGACGCCGTCCTCGTGGTGGAGGCCGCGGGCCGCTCGGGGTCCCTCATCACCGCCCGCTGGGCCGCCGACCAGGGGCAGCACGTCCTCGCGATCCCCGGCCGCGTGGATCACCCCATGTCCGGGGGCGTCACGCGCCTCCTTCGCGAGGGCGCCACGCCCGTCGAATCCCCCGCCATGCTCCTGGGGGACGTCTACGGCCTCGAGGCCGCACCGTCCTCCGGGCTCCCATCCTCGAAGGGCTCCTCGTCCTCGGAGGGTCTCCGCTCTCCGCAAGACCTACCCGGCGGCGGGCCTTCGGAATTCGGGGCTCGAGGCGGAGTGGCTCCTGCCCATGGCTCCTCCCCCGCGGGGAGGTCTGCCCCTGGCGACCCACCAGCCGCGGGTGAGGACGTCGCCCACCGGGTCCTCGGAGCGCTCGAGGGCGAGAGCCTGACCGCGGCGGAGGTCGCCGACCGCTGCGAGATGTCCCTGCCGAGCTCCCTGGCCACCCTCACATGGCTGGAGCTGGACGGGGCGGTCCGGAGGGCGCCGGGCGGCCTCTATCAACGGCGCCTCTCGTGAGCGGCCCGCCCAGGGGCTCAGCGCACCGGGGACTCAGTGCACCGGGGACTCAGTGCACCGACGCGACGGTCTGCTGCACGAGGATCATCGCGCCGACGATCGCCGCGGACACGAGCACGAAGGTGGCGTAGCGGCGGGGGAAGAGTCGGAGGGCCGGCCCGTCCTCCGCCTCGGTGAACATGCAGGTCACCGCCACGATCGCCGCGGACGAGAGCAGGAAGAGCAGGAGGTGCGTACCGAGGTCGTCCATGGGTCAGGAGGCCTCCGGGCTCGCGCTGCGCTTGCGCTTGGGGTCCGTGGCGAGGGGGCGACCGAAGAGCTTCGCGTCGCTGTAGCCGTAGACGTCGAGCATGAGCAGGACGTTGAGGACGCCCGCCACGGAGGCCAGCATCACGCCGGCGTCCGCATAGCGCGGGCGCGCCTCCATGAGCGGGTGACCGTGCAGGCCCTCCGCCACGAAGGCCATGGGGCCGAACAGGGCCTGGCCCGCCCAGTAGTAGAAGTGCCTCGTCCGGTCGAGGTTGGTGCCCTCGGCCAGCACGCACCCGAGCACGAACAGCGCCGTCAGGATGGTGAAGGCCACGAGGCCCCGCGCGACCCGCCCCTGGGCCACGTGACCCGCGCCGGGGACGAGCCAGGCGAACAGGGTCGCGACGCCGGGGGACCGGGCGGCCCCGTCGATCACCGCGCCGGCCTGAGCGCGCGCGTCGAAGTGGGCCTTCGACGCCAGGATCAGGTTGAGGATCCCCGACGTCGAGGTGAGCGCCAGCCCGAGGAAGAGGCTGCCGTCGAAGGGGGTCGGCGCGAGGTCCGTGAAGTCGATCTGTCGGACGTGCAGGAAGAACGCCCCGAAGTTCCCGACCTCGGGGGTGAGCGCGCCGGCGAAGCGGCCGCGGATCTCGGGCGCGAGGAGCTCGAGGAAGGCGCCGCCCGTGAGGGCCAGGCCTGCGACATAGAGCCCCTCGATGACGACGAAGGCGGCCAGCGCGAGCCGCATGTGCCCCAGCAGGAAGTGTCCGGCACCGGGCACCAACCAGGTCAGCAGGGCCGCCAGGTTCGGGTTCACGGCCGGTCGGTTGCTGGAGTCCGTCATCTGCGCCCGTGTTTCTAACCCGAGGGCACGACCCGGGCCGTCTTTTTTTGGGCGTTACGGGGCTCCCGGAGCGCTCCGAAGTTGTGGCACGGCGGGTTTTGGGTCACGCTCCGTACATGGCCCCTCCTCCCCTCGGCGGATCGCCCGATCCCCACCTCCCCCCCACGACCCCCGAGCTCGACGAGCGCGGGCGGGGCGAGGACGTCGGGTTCGTCCACGAGGTGCAGGTCCGGTACGGCGAGACGGACCAGATGGGGGTCGCCCACCACGGGAGCTACCTCATCTACCTCGAGGAGGCGCGCACCGGCCTGATGCGGGCCCACGGGACCCCGTACGGCGAGGTGGAGCGCTCCGGCATCGGGCTCCCCGTCCGCAACATCACGCTGAAGTACCGCGCCCCCGCCTTCTACGAGGACCGGATCCAGGTGGAGTGCTGGGTGTCGGCGCTGCGCTCCGCCTCGGTCAGCTTCAGCTACGAGGTCTACCGGACCGAGCTCGACGGGTCGCGCGCGCACCTCCTCTCGGCGGTGGTCGAGCTGGCCTGCGTCGACCTCCAGACGCGACGGCCCCGGGTCATGCCCGAGGGCCTGCACGGCGCCTTCGCCGCTCGCCTGCGCTGAGCCCGCGGCCTCAGGCCCGGCCGTACTCCGGGCCACGGGTCGCGCTCAGAACCTCGTCGGGCCCGCGCGCTCCCAGCGCGCGAAGAAGGGCGAGGCCCAGGCCTTGTGGCCGTCCTCCTGGACCACCCGCACCGCGAGCCACCCGTGAGCGTCCGCCGGGGGGCCGCTCCAGCTCCACTCGAGGTCGGCGGCCCGGCCGGACTCCGGCGCCTGGCTGTGCGCGAGCTCTCCCGAGTCCCAGAACTCCACCCGCTCGATCGGCGCGGTCCCCACCACGCGGACCTGGATCGGGAAGGGGCCGTCCCCTTCGAGGTCCTCCCCCATCCACCGGTCCCCGCTCCGCACCTCCAGCTCGATCCGCGCCGTGGCTCCGTAGGTCCGGCGGGCGCGCATGGCCTCGAAGATGGGCGCCCGGTCGAGCACGGACTCCGCGCTCCCCTCGGTCGGGACCCAGGCGAAGGCGTAGGCCCCGGAGGTCGACAGGTGGTCGGAGCTCGCGATGAAGCCGAACCGCTGCCCCTTCGGGAGCGCGCGCACCTGCAGCTCCTCGAGGGAGTCCACGTCCCGAAAGGCCTGGTACACCTCGGCGATCGGACGGCGCGCGTCGTCGCGCTTCGTCCAGACGTTGCCGCAGAAGCGCCGCCCGGGCACCGGGGCGGTGGCGTGCGGGATGGTCATGACCTCGTCCGGGCCGAACTCGGCCCAGAACTCCCGCAGCGGCGGCCGGTGCGGGCGGAGGGCGTCCGGGCGGAGGGCGATCACGTTGTGGTCCGTGTCCCCCTGGCTGCGCTCGTACGCGTGGAAGGCCACGAAGCGGCCCGGGGCGTGGTGGGTGTCCGCCTCGAGGACGCTGCGCTGCCAGGGGAGCCCTGCCGCGTTCCCCTGGTCGAGGTCCCGCGCGTGGTCGGTGATGGCGACGAAGTCGAGGGCGCCGGGCCCCCGCGCGTAGCGGTACGCGTCGTCGAGGGAGCCGTCGTAGAAGGGGAAGCAGAGGGAGAGGTCCGTGTGCCGGTGCAGGTCCCCCGCGAGGAGGGCGAAGGACTCGCCGCCCACGGAGGTGGTCGGTCGCGCGCGGATCACGTCCCGCGGCTCGAGCGGCCCCGCCGGGACCCTCCGCGCCTCGGCCAGGGGGACCCCCGCGAGGTCCACGCCCCCGTCGGGGACGGGCAGGGTCCCGAGGACCGCGCCCTTGTCCTGGGGATCGCGGCGGCGATCGCTGCGGCCGATGGTGTAGCTCAGCGCCAGCTGGCCCTCGCGGTCCACGAAGCGCAGCGGCTGCTCCCCGTCCCGCTGCCGCTGGTCCATGCGAACGGGCGGCCCCCAGCCCTCGCCGGTGAGCCGCAGGAGGTCCACCGCGAACCCGTACTCCACGTGGGAGCGGGTCTTGCCCTTCTCCGAGAGTTGCACCTGGTGGACGTGGCGGTAGGCGACCCAGAGGCCCCCCTCGCGGTCCACTCCGAGCTCGGGCCGCTCGTAGAAGACGCCGAGCCTGTGGGCCCCCTCGCGCCGGTCCGGCGTGGCGAGCGCCGAGCCGAACGAGGGCATGGGCACGCCGCCCTCGACCTCCCTCACCGCCCCGTCCGCGTCCACCCGGGCCAGGTGGCTCTCGCGCCAGGTGTGGAGGGGTCCGTGCTCGTCGGTCACGTTGTTCCAGAGCGTGTCGATGGAGCGGTACTCGCCGCCCCAGTTCGAGGGTCCCTCCTCCCACGCGACCCACGCGCGGCCGTCCGCGTCCGCCACGAGCGAAGGGCGCGCCTGGAAGCGCGGCCCGCCCGCGACCACGAAGGGGGGGCCCGCGGCACCGCCCTCCATCCAGCAGGCGACGACGTCGAAGGACGCGCCGGCCGCGACGTCCCCGCGGTACTCGTCCCAGACGACGAGCGCCCTGCCGGGCTCCACCTGGACCGACCGGACGCGGCCGATGTGATCCGCCGGCCCTCGCAGCGTCTGCTCCTCGCCGCCCCCGCGGAGGATCACGTGGTCCCCGTCGGCGCGGACCTCGATCCGCAGGTCGCGACCGTCGCCGAGGTCGACCCGGCGATCGTCCCGCGGAGCGGGCGGCGCCGGGTCCACGTCGTCTCGCGCGGTTTCGACGACCGAGGGGACGGGGTCGGTCCGGTACTCGTCCCCCTGCATCGCCGCGGCGGCAGCGAGCGCGAGGACGCCGATCAGGGTGACGGGGTGTCGCACGGCGCCAGCTTATCAGCCGACGCGCCGCGCCCGGCGTGCCCCGTCCAGAGTGCCCCGTCCGCTCGGGCGCAACCTGCCCGATCAGCGGTGCCCGGGACGATCAGACGTAGAGCGCGGTGACCAGCCACGCGTACACGGCAACACCGGCGACCAGCTTCCCCATCAGCCCGACCATGTGCCCCGCGGCCGCCGCCCGACCGATCCGGAAGGCGCTGTCGGCGGAGGTCCCGCCGCTGCGCTCCAGCCCCGCGGAGAGGGCGAAGGCGCCGAGACCGCCGCCCACCAGGGTGCCGACGAGCGGGACGGGGATCAGCATGGTGCCGAGGAGGGCGCCGCCGATCCCGCCCACGAGCGCGCCGATGGACCCGCGACGTCCGGCGCCGGCCTTGCGGGCGCGCACGGAGGACGCCATGGCCTCCCACACCTCCCCCGCCACCGCGAGCACGAGGGCGGACACGAGGGTGAGCGTGCCGAACAGCCGAGGCTCCGTGATCCACTCCGCGACCCCGGCGAGCATGAGCAGGAGCCACGTACCGGGCAGGCCCAGCAGGATCAGCAGCGGGCCCGCCAGCCCGAGGAGGGGCAGGAAGATCTGGCACAGGAGGGTGGCGGTCATGGGGCGAGCACACCCTACGACATGGACGCCCTCGCCCGAGGCGACTCCTCCCCCACGGCCGATCGTCGGGCGGTCCCCGCAGGGCGCCCATCGCCGTCGCCCTCCCCCTCGCCATCGGGGCGGGGCGGCCCGGCCCAGGTGGGCAGGCCCACGCGAGCCGAATCAGGCGGGCTGGCTCAGGCCGGCTGGTCGGGGCCGAGGACGATGTCGTCCTTCACGCGCCACCACTCGGGAGCGGGGCCCGCCTCGGACTCCATCTGCTCGGCGATCTCCACCTCGCACTCCTCGAGCTCCTCCTCGTCCGCGTGGGTCCACGCGCTGTGGAAGATCCCGGGCAGGGTCTCCAGCAGACGCTCCGAGCACGCGGGGCAGGGCACGCCGTCCTCGTCCTCGTTCAGCGAATCGACGAAGCCCCCGCACTCGATACACCTGGTCACCGGATCACTCATGGCGAGGGGAATCATCGAACGCAGCTCGGCGACCCCTTGAGACCCCATCCGGGTCGCTCCCCGAGCGCCTCGAACTGGAGCGCTCCGCGGGACGGAATGTCGCGATCTGGCCCCAGATGGGTGCT
>JASFWR010000300.1:0-4760 GCA_050049155.1 Planctomycetota bacterium
AAACAGCACTATTCTTGTGCCGATTCAAAGGTCCCGGACCCGTGCTGCGCCTCACCAAAAGAACCGAATACGGCCTCATCGCCCTCGTCCACATGGCCGAGCTGGCGGCCGCGAACCCCGCCCAGCACGAGGCGGAGGTCATCAGCGCCCGGGCCATCGGCGACCTCTTCCCCGTCCCGCGGAGGATGCTCGCCGAGGCGCTGAAGCACCTCCAGCAGGGGGGCATCCTCGAGTCCACCCGCGGGGTCCGCGGCGGGTACCGGCTGTCCCGCCCCGCCGATGAGATCTCCCTCGGAGAGATCGTGGCGGCGCTGGAGGGCGAGCCGACGCTCACCAGCTGCGCCGGCATGGGCGCCGCGGGCTCCGACGGCGGCTGCGACGTGGAGCCCGTCTGCCCCATCCGCTCCCCCCTCGCCCGGCTGCGGTCGGGGATCTGGACGCTCTTCGAGGGCGTCACCCTCCAGGCCCTCGCGGACCGCTCCGCGGACCCCGCCGAGCTCTTCTCCGCAACCGGCTGAGCCGCGGCGCGAACGACCAGCGCGTGGACGCCCCCCGCCCACGCGAAGAACACAGAACGATGAACCTCCCGATCTACTTCGACTACCAGGCCACCACGCCGGTCGACCAGCGCGTCCTCGACGCGATGCTCCCCTACTTCACCTCCGCCTACGGCAACGCGGCGAGCCGCAGCCACGCGTTCGGATGGAAGGCGGAGGAGGCCGTGGACACGGCGCGCGAGCAGATCGCGTCGATCCTCAACGCCTCCGCCAAGGAGATCGTCTTCACCTCCGGCTCCACGGAGGCCATCAACCTGGCCATGAAGGGCGTGGGCGAGATGTACGGCTCGAAGGGCAAGCACATCGTCACCTGCCTCGCCGAGCACAAGGCGGTCCTGGACACGGCCAAGCACATGGAGAAGGAGGGCTTCGAGGTCACCTACCTCGAGCCGGACTCGAACGGCGCGGTGACGGCCGCCCAGGTGGCCGACGCGATCCGCGAGGACACGATCCTCGTGGCCATCATGTGGGCCAACAACGAGGTCGGGACCATCAACCCCATCCGCGAGATCGGCGCCGTCTGCCGGGAGCGCGGGGTCCTGTTCTTCACCGACGGGACCCAGGCCGTGGGCAAGATCCCGGTGGACGTCGAGGCGGACAACGTGGACATGCTCTGCCTGTCGGGCCACAAGGTCTACGGGCCCAAGGGCGTCGGCTGCCTCTACGTCCGGCGGCGCAAGCCCCGGGTCCGCCTCGTGGCGCAGATGGACGGCGGCGGTCACGAGCGTGGCATGCGCTCCGGCACCCTCAACGTCCCCGGCATCGTCGGCCTGGGCGCGGCCTGCGCCGTGGCCGAGCAGGACCTCGAGAAGGACATGGCCCACTCCATCGCCATGCGCGAGCGCTTCGAGAAGCGCATCTTCGACGCGCTCGACTACGTCGAGATCAACGGCGACGCCGACAGCCGCCTCCCCGGCTGCTCGAACCTCTCCTTCGCGTACGTGGAGGGCGAGTCCCTGATCATGGGGTTCAAGGACCTCGCGGTCTCGTCCGGCTCCGCCTGCACGTCCGCGAGCCTCGAGCCGAGCCACGTGCTCCAGTCCATGGGCGTCGGCGACGAGCTCGCCCACAGCTCCATCCGCTTCGGCTTCGGCCGCCTGACCACCCCCGAGGAGATCGACTTCGCGGCGGACCAGGTGATCACCGCCGTGAAGAAGCTCCGCGAGCTCTCCCCCCTCTACGAGATGGTGCAGGAGGGGATCGACCTCTCCACCATCGCCTGGACCGGCCACTGATCCGGCCCCTCACCGAACACGCACACCACTTCCCCCCCTTCTCAGTCAGATGGCATACAGCGACAAGGTCCTCGACCACTACGAGAACCCCCGCAACGTCGGGTCCCTGGACAAGAACTCCGACGAGGTCGGCACCGGCATCGTCGGCGCCCCCGAGTGCGGCGACGTCATGAAGCTCCAGATCCAGGTCGAGGGCGACACGATCGTCGACGCCAAGTTCAAGACCTTCGGCTGCGGCTCCGCGATCGCCTCCTCCTCCCTCGCCACCGAGTGGATCAAGGGCAAGAAGGTCGACGAGGCCATGGCCATCTCCAACACGGAGATCGTCGAGGAGCTCTCCCTCCCCCCCGTGAAGATCCACTGCTCGGTCCTCGCCGAGGACGCGATCAAGGCGGCCGTCGCCGACTACAAGCAGAAGCAGGGTGACGGCGAGGGGGCCTGAGCCCCACCCGAGACGGAGCGTCCCATGGCGATCGGAATTACAGAGCGAGCGAAGGCCGAGGTCTCCCGGATCCTCGAGGACCAGAACATGCCTGACGGCACCGCCCTGCGGGTCGGCGTCAAGGGCGGCGGCTGCTCCGGCTTCTCCTACACCCTCGGCTTCGACGACGAGATCCGCCCCACCGACCAGGTGAAGGACGAGGACGGCATCAAGGTCGTGTGCGACCCCAAGAGCTTCCTCTACCTCAACGGCACGGTCGTGGACTTCGAGGAGAGCCTCATGGGCCGCGGGTTCAAGTTCACGAACCCGAACGCGTCCAAGAGCTGCGGCTGCGGGGAGTCCTTCAGCGTCTGACATGGACGCCGCCTGCCCGAGCTGCGGTGCCGGGCTCGAGACCCCGCTCGCCTGCGGCGCCTGCGGGGTCCTGATCCAGACGGGCGAGGACCTGGGGCCCTTCGAGGTCCTCGGCCTGGAGCCCTCGTACACCCTGGACGGCGCCGACCTCCGCGCGCGACTGCGGCGCTTCACGCGGCTCGTGCACCCCGATTTCTTCGCGCTCGAGGGGCCGGAGCTGCTCGCGCGCGCCGAGCGGAACAACGCCCTGCTCAACGACGCCTTCGAGGTGCTCTCCGACGACGTCCGGCGCGCCGACCGGCTGGTCGCCGACCTCGGCGGCCCCAGCGAGAAGGACCTGGGATCGATGCCCCAGGCCTTCCTCATGGAGGTCATGGAGTGGAACGAGACCCTCGAGGAGGCCGCCGCGGGCTCCGAGGAGCTCGCCCGCCTCGGCGAGGAGCTCTCCGACCAGCAGCGCCTCCTGGCCGAGGCGATCGCGGCCGCCCTGACCCCGCTCCCCGAGCGCGGCGCGCCCGCCCTCGACGGGGTCCGCCAGAACCTGAACGCGCGCCGCTACGTGGACCGCGCCCTGGGCCGGATCGCCGCCGGTCCGGCCTGACCCCGACCCACCGAACTCCCCCCCGGGTGCCCCTGCCCGGGCCCGCCCCATCAACCGGCGCGACCGAGCTCGCGCCCACCCCCAGCGCCGACCGAGCCGCGCAACACCACCGTGGGATACATCGAACTCGACGTCCTCGACGACCAGCCCACCCGGGTGGTCATCGGGATCGACCTCGGCACCACCAACTCGCTCCCGGCGATCTGGAAGGACGGCCGCCCCGAGATCCTCGAGCTGGAGGGCGAGCCCGCGCTGATCCCGTCGGTGGTGCACGTCAGCGACGAGGGGACCGCGGTCGTGGGTCGCTCGGCCCGGGCCCGGTCCATGGACGACCCGGCCCGCACCGTCCACAGCATCAAGCGCTTCATGGGGCGCTCCCTGGGCGAGCTCGACGAGGCGGTCCTCGGGCGGCTCCCCTACCGCGTGTCCCAGACGGAGCGCGGCCTGGTCCAGGTGGAGGTGGGCGGCCGCAGCTTCACGCCGCAGGAGATCTCGGCCCTGATCCTCCGGGAGGTCGCGGCCCAGGCGAGCGTCGCCATGGGCGGCGCGGAGGTGCTGAGCGCGGTCATCACCGTCCCGGCCTACTTCGACGACGCCCAGCGCCAGGCCACCCGCGACGCGGCGCGCCTGGCAGGTCTCGAGGTCCTGCGCATCGTCAACGAGCCCACGGCGGCCTCCCTGGCCTACGGGCTCGACCAGAAGGAGGAGGGCACCGTCGCTGTGTACGACCTCGGCGGCGGCACCTTCGACGTCTCGATCCTCAGCATCGAGGACGGCGTCTTCCAGGTCCTCTCCACCAACGGCGACACGAGCCTGGGCGGCGACGACCTCGACGCGGCGCTGGTGGACCTCCTGCGCGGCGAGCTCGTGGGCGAGGTCGAGCCCTCGGTCTTCGACGACCCGGCCTTCCGCCAGGCGGCGCGGCTGGCGGCGGAGAAGGCCAAGATCGCCCTCTCACGCGACCCGTCCGCGGACCTGTCCATCTCCCTGCCGGAGCTGGGGGTCAGCGTGCGCCGCTCGGTCTCCCGGGAGGAGTTCGAGGCGCTCGCCGCCCCGCTCGTGGCCCGGAGCCTCCGCTGCTGCGAGCGGGCCCTCGCCGACGCAGGGCTCACGCCCGCGGACGTGGACGAGGTGGTCCTCGTCGGCGGCTCGACCCGCGTGCCGCTGGTACGCGCGGAGGTGGAGCGCTTCTTCGGGCGGGCGCCCCACACCGGGCTCGACCCCGACCACGTGGTCGCCCTCGGCGCCGCGGCCCAGGCGGAGGTCCTCATGGGCGGCAGCCGGGACATCCTCCTCATGGACGTGACCCCGCTCTCCCTGGGGCTCGAGACCATGGGCGGTGCGGCCGAGAAGCTGATCCAGCGCAACAGCCGCATCCCCTGCTCCGTCACGGAGGGCTTCACCACCTACGCGGACAACCAGAGCGCCATCGACTTCCACGTGCTCCAGGGCGAGCGCGAGCTGGCCGCCGACTGCCGGTCCCTGGGCCGCTTCAAGCTCACGGGCATCCCCCCCATGCCCGCGGGGCTCCCTCGGGTGGGCGTGAAGTTCCACCTGGACGCGGACGGGAT
>JASFWR010000256.1:0-5534 GCA_050049155.1 Planctomycetota bacterium
CCGGGGGAGCGGCCCGGGGAGCGGCCCGGGCGCCCGGACGGGGTCCTGCGCCCGCCCGGCCTTGGCCTCGGGCGACCCCGACCGGGTAGGTTCTCGGAGGCCCCGAGGTCCCTCACCGTGCCGCCCCGTCCCGCCGCTGCAACCCCCGACCGCGTCCTCACCGGACCCGTCCTCGCCCCCCGGATCCCGGGTCGGGGGCCCGCATGAGCCGGCCCGAGGACGGCCCGGACCTCGACGGCGTCGCCGCCCGCAAGCTGCCCCACGAGGAGGAGCACCTGGCGGCCCTGGAGCGGATGGCGGGGCTCGAGCCCTACTACCGCTGGGTGGCCGAGCTGGCGGAGGAGCTCAACGGGGGCCCCCTGGGCGACCGCGTGCTCGACGCCGGCTGCGGGATCGGGAACTTCGTCGAGGTGCTCCGCCACCGGGCCCGGCAGGTGCTCGCCGTGGACCTCTCCCCGCGGAACGTGGCGGTCCTCCGCCGCCGCTTCGACGGCGTCGAGGGGGTGGAGGTGCTGCAGACGGACCTGGACGCCCAGCGGGAGGAGCTCCGTGCCCGGGACGTGGAGGCGGTCGTGTGCCTCGACGTGCTGGAGCACATCGAGGACGACCGCGCGCTCCTCCGGAGCTTCGCGGGCATCCTCCCGAGCGGGGGCACGCTCTTCGTCAAGGTCCCGGCCCACCAGTGGCTGTTCGGGTCGGTGGACGTCGCCTCCGACCACCTCCGGCGATACAGCCGGCGGGCGCTCGTGGAGCGGGTGGAGGAGGCGGGGTTCCGCGTCCGAGCCGCCCGCTACATGAACCTGGCCGGGGTCGGCCCCTACCTCCTGAAGAGCCGCATCCTGCGGCGCGGCTCCACGTTCTCCAACTCGTTCGACGAGCGCCAGCTGCGCTGGATCCGGCGCTCCATCGGCGCCTTCCGGGCCGTGGATCGCGTGGCCGGCTGGGTGGGCCCGGGCGGGGGGCCGCCCGTGGGCCAGTCCGTGGTCCTCGTGGCCGACCGGCCCTGAGCGTCGGGCCCGCCGGGGCGGAGGTGCTGGTCCCCGGTGGACCCGGTCGATGGGAGTCCGACCGACCGGCCGCCGCGTGGACGACCCCGAGGTCCCGGGTGCTCCAGCGCTTCCGGTGGCCTAGGATGAGCCCATGCGACCGCGCGCCCTCAGCCCCTCGAGCCCCGTCCTCGCGTTCCTCGGATGCCTGGGGGCGGCCCTCGCGGGCGTCGCCGCTGCGGGGCAGGACGGCCAGGCGCCCGCCGAGGGCCAGGAGGCCGCCCCGAGGGTCCTCCTCGAGACCCTCGCCGGGGAGGTCTCCGTCCTCCCGGCGGAGCGGCTGCCCCTGGAGAGCCTGGCGGCGGCGGGCGCGGCCTTCCTCCGGTTCGACGGGCTCCCGCCGCTCGACGGGGGGGCCAGGCCCCAGGGCGCGACCCTCGCCGCCCTCGAGCTCGCCGGCGGCGACCGACTCAAGGGGCGGGTGCGCGGCGGCGAGGGGGACGTCCTCACCCTCGAGCTGCGCCCGGGCGTGGAGCTGGACCTGAGCATCGACGGCATCCGGTCCATCGTCCACCCCACGCGCATCCCCGACTCCGTCACGGAGAGCCCGACGGCGGGCCCCCCGGACGAGGGCGACCGCCTCTACCTCGTGGCCGCCAACGGCCTCGACCGGGCCCAGGGCTTCGTGGAGTCCTTCTCCGCGGAGGGGGTGGCCTTCCACGACGACCGCCTCGGCCAGCGCACCTACCCCTGGAGCCGCGTGGCGGCGCTCTTCGTGGCGCCCCTCGAGGACTCCGGCGGTGAGGGCGACGACCCCGCGACCGAGGACCTCGGGGAGCGCGTCGCCGTGACCCTGGCCGGGGGCGGGCGCATCAGCGGTGCGCTCGTGCGGGTGGGCGCGCCCGAGCAGGGCGTCGAGCTCCTCATCGGCGGCGGCGCCGCCGTGCAGCTCCCCGGGTCGATCGTGGACGAGGTCTCCCTCGACGACGGCTCCTTCCGGTTCCTGAGCGACGTGACGCCCGACGACCGCGGGCAGTCCTCGCCCTTCGGCGACGAGCTCGGGTTCGTCTGGCCCCTGCGCGTGGACCGGAACTGCCGCGGGGGACTGCTCTCGGTGGGGGGCGAGGTCTTCGACCGCGGCCTCGGCGTGCACGCGCCCAGCCGGCTCACCTGGGAGGTGGGCGGGCAGTGGTCCTCCCTCCGCCTGATGTGCGGCGTGGACGACTCGGGCCAGAGCGGCACCCGATCGGGAGCCGTCCGCTTCCGGGTCGTGGGCGACGGGGAGCTCCTCTGGGAGAGCGAGGTCCTGCGCGGCGGCCTGCCCGCTGCGCGGCCGGCCCCCATCTCCCTGCGAGGGGTCCGGTCCCTCGTGCTCGAGGTGGACCCGGCGGGGGACTTCGTGCTCGACCGCGCGGACTGGGTCCGACCCGTGCTCGTGCGCTGACGGCCCCTCAGGTCCCGAAGGCGCTGACGCTGGCCTCCTGGCCGGGGTTGAGGCTGCGGTAGTACACCCCCTGGTTGCCGCCTCGCCGCTTCGCGGTGTGCAGCGCCTGCTCGGCGTGCAGGCGGAGGTCCTCGAGGGACTCCAGGTCCCGGCCGTCGTAGGTCTCGAAGCCGATGCTGGCCGAGACCCGCACGGAGCGACGGAGGTCCCCCTGGCGCTGGTCCACGAAGGGCCGCAGCCCCGTGGGCGGGCCGCTGAGCCCGCGGATCCGGGCCGCCAGCCTCGACACCACGCGCGCCGCGTCCACGCGGGAGGTGAAGGGGAGGATCAGGGCGAACTCGTCGCCGCCGATGCGGGCGCCGATGTCCTCCTCCCGGAGGCTCGTGCGGATCGTCTCTCCGGCCCGCGCGATGACCTCGTCGCCCACGGTGTGGTCGAACTCCTTGTTGATGCGCCCGAAGTCGTCCAGGTCGATGAGCACGAGCGCGAGCTCCAGGCGGTGGCGCTGGGTGGCGGAGTAGTGCTCCCGCAGCCGCTCCCCGAACGGGCGCGAGCGGAGCAGGCCGGTGAGGTCGTCGTGGGAGGCCTGGTAGCGGGCCTTGTCGAGCTGGGCGAGGACGTCGGACTGCTCCAGCAGCCGCTCCGACCGGAGCAGGAGCTCCTCCACGGGGGCCCCCTTCCGGACGAGGTCCCAGGGCACACCCCGCAGGGTTCGGCCGGCGATGATGGCCGAGATGGCGTCCTCGTCCTCGGCCAGCAGCAGCAGCGGGATCGGACGGGGGCGGGCCAGGAGGTGCGACAGGTGGCCGCGACCCAGGTCGTCCAGGCGCGTGTTCTCCATGACGAGGAGCTCGGCCGCGCCCCGCTCCAGGAGCCCCAGCGTCGTCTCCACCTCCAAGCTGGGGACCAGCTCGAGGCCGAGGGCCTCCAGGGGCCGCAGCTCTTCCCGGAGTCCGGAGCCGCCGTGGTCGGCGATGAGGAGGCGGATGGGGTCGGACACGGGTGGGGGAGGGCGCTCGGCGGGAGGGCGTCCTCGGACCGCGGCGCGCCTTGGACCTCCCATTGTAGCCCGGACCGCCCGCCGCGCCGGGTGCCTGGTGGCCCCGGATCCCTCACGGGGACACCCGGGGCGCGGACGAGGCCCCTCCGATGCTGGACTTCCTGGGGCCCCCCCGTACACTCTTCGGCTCGTTTCCGGCCTCCGAGGACGGCGGCCGGCCTTCCCCCTGTTTCGAGGACCCCATGAGCAACATCAACGCACAGAAGCTGATCGAAGCTGGCGTGCACTTCGGATGCCGCGTGTCGCGGTGGAATCCGAAGATGGCCCCGTACATCCACGGCCGTCGCGGAATGATCCACGTGATCGACCTCCGCGAGACCGTCAAGGGCCTTCTACGAGCCCAGAACCTGCTGTTCCAGATCGCCTCCGAGGGCCAGACCGTCCTCTGGGTCGGCACCAAGCGCCAGGTCAAGGGCGTGATCGAGGACGCCGGTCAGCGCACCGGGATGCCGATCGTCACCGAGCGGTGGATCGGCGGCACGCTGACCAACTTCAGCGTCATCCGCAGCCGCCTCAAGCGCCTCGCGCAGCTCGAGGCCATCGACGAGAAGGCCATCGAGCAGCAGAAGCTCACCAAGAAGGAGGTCGCGCAGATCAACCGCGAGCTCCGCAAGATCACCCGCAACCTCGGCGGCATCCGCGAGATGGACCGCATGCCCGGCGCGATGGTCGTCGTCGACCCGTCCCGTGAGGGCAACGCGATCCGCGAGGCCCGCAAGATGGGCA
The DNA here is from genome assembly GCA_050049155.1 of Planctomycetota bacterium. GTDB lineage: Bacteria > Planctomycetota > UBA1135 > UBA1135 > Saltatorellus. Next base: position 4,217 of record JASFWR010000256.1, read on the forward strand.
TCGTCGTGATCGGTCTGCTGGACACGGACTGCGACCCGGACGACGTGGACATCGTCATCCCCGGCAACGACGACGCGCTGAAGTCGGTCCGCCTGCTCATCGAGGAGCTCGTGGACTCGGTCGAGGCCGGCGCGCACCAGCACACGGACAACATGCAGGCCGTGGGCGCCGCGGAGCGGACCTCCTCCGAGGACGCGATGCCCGGCGACGAGGTGCGGCCCACCACGGGCAACACCCTGCCCGAGCCCCTCGCGAAGGCGGCCGAGCCGGCCCCGGCGCCCGCCGTCGAGGCTGCTGCGCCGGTCGAGGCGCCCGCCGCTGAGCCCGCCGCTGAGCCCGCTGCCGAGGCCGCTCCGGCCCCCGCCGCGGAATCCACTCCCGAGGCTCCGGCCGCCGAGTGACGAACGGCGCGGAGGCCTCCCCTCCGCGTCCACTCCCATCGCCCGCCGCGCCTCCGCGCGGCGGGCGCTTCCACGCTCCCCGCTCGCGCTCCGCGAGCACCCCGACGGCCCCTTCAGGGCCTCACCCCCCCGATGCGGCGCCCATCGCGCCCAACCTCACCCCACCGATGGCTGAGATCACCGCCCAACTGGTCCGGCAGCTCCGCGAGATGAGCGGCGCCGGGATGATGGAGTGCAAGAAAGCGCTCACGGCAACCGACGGCGACGCGGAGGCCGCGCTCGACGAGCTCCGCAAGGCCGGGCTGAAGTCCGCCGCCAAGAAGGTCGGCCGCGAGACCGCCGAGGGCCGCGTCGCCTTCAAGGTCTCCGAGGACGGCAGCAAGGGGGCGATCGTCGCCCTCGCCACCGAGACCGACTTCCTCGCCTCGACCCCCAACTTCGGGGAGTTCCTGGACGCCCTCGTGCAGCACGCCTTCGACCACGAGCCGAAGTCCGTGGACGAGATGCTGGGCCAGAGCTGGCACGCCGGCGGCACCGTGCAGGACGCCCTCACCGCGACCATCGGCGACCTGAAGGAGAACCTCCAGATCGTCGACGCCTGCGCCTACTCCACCGGCGCCGGCCAGGTGGTCGGGTACGTGCACCACGACAACAAGAAGGGCGCGCTGGTCAACGTGACCACCGGCAGCGACGCGGCCAAGGCCGCCGAGGCGCTCAAGCAGCTCTGCATGCACATCGTGGTCTTCAACCCGTCGGCCCTGGACGAGGACAGCGTCCCGGCCGAGGACGTCGAGCGCGAGAAGGCGATCATCAAGGACGGCCTCCAGGGCAAGCCCGAGGACATCCAGGAGAAGATCATGGTCGGCCGCCTGCAGAAGTTCTTCGCGGAGCGGACCCTGGTGGGCCAGCCCTGGATC
>JASFWR010000257.1:0-5533 GCA_050049155.1 Planctomycetota bacterium
CAGGTCCCGAAGTTCGTGACCGAGGTCCTGGTGGAGCCCACCAGCGAGCTCATCAACCGCAACGTGGCCGACGTGGACGTGTTCAGCCGCTTCGACGTCACGGTGCTGGGGATCGTCCGCGGCTCCGGGGAGCGGCCGATCCTGGCCCCGGGCCCCTACAACCGGATCCGGGCCGAGGACACGCTGATCCTCCAGGGGGCGCCCGACGACCTGCTGCGCCTCTCCGAGGTCATGCCGCTGCAGCAGCGCATGAGCGTCGAGGCCGGCGACACCCGCCTGTACTCCGACGACGTGCGGCTGCTGGAGGCCGTCGTGCCCGCGGGGTCGCTGTACGTCGGCCAGACCCTGGCCTCCACGGCGTTCCGCACGCGCACCGGGCTCAACGTGCTCGCCATGTCCCGCCACGGCGAGATCCAGCTCAGCCGCCTCCAGGACCTGCCCCTCGAGATCGGGGACACGCTCCTGGTCCAGGGGCACATCCGTGACATCGCCCGCGCCCGCCAGGAGCGGCAGGTCCTGGTCCTCGACGAGGTCCAGGCCCCCGTGGCCAGCAGCCAGTCCTGGATCGTGATCCTCACGCTCCTCGCCGTGCTCCTCGGCGCCGCTCTCACGGACCAGCCCCTCGCGATCCTCGGGCTGGCGGGCGCCATGGTCCTCGTGCTCACGCGCGTCATCCGGGCGGACGAGGTCCCCCGCGTCATCGACTTCAAGGTCATCGCCCTGGTGGGCGGCATGCTCGCCCTCGGCGACGCCTTCCAGAAGGTCGGCCTCGACGACGTCGTGGCCACGGCCATCTCCGGCCTCTCCAGCGAGGCCCTCGGCCCGCGGGTCCTGCTCGCGGTCGTCCTGGCGGTCACCATGCTGCTCACCCAGGTGCTCAACAACGTCTCCACGGCCGTGATCATGACGCCGGTGGCCCTGAAGCTCGCGGCGGGGGTCGGGGTCTCGCCGGAGCCCCTCGTCATGGCGGTGGTTGCGGGCTCGAGCCTCGCGTTCCTCTCCCCGGTGGCGCACCAGGCGAACGCGATGGTCATGGGCCCGGGCGGCTACAGGTACCGCGACTTCCTCCGGGTGGGCGCCCCGCTCGCCCTCCTCACGGGCGCCGTGGCCACCTTCGCCATCCCCTTCTGGTGGCCCTTCAGCGGCTGACGGGCCGCGCGCGGGGCGCCGGGGTCCCTCAGAGGACGCTCTTGCCGAGGGCGGAGAGCGCGAACTCCCGGGCGGCGATCGCCGTCCGGTTCCCGTCGTCGAGGATCGGGTTGATCTCGGTCAGCTCGAGGCTCACCAGCTTGCCCGAGGTGGCGGCCATCTCCATGACCGTGTGCGCCTCGCGGTAGGTGATGCCGCCCGCGACGGGGGTCCCGACGCCCGGGCAGACGCTCGGGTCGGTCCCGTCCACGTCGAAGGACAGGTGGAACCCGGCGGTACCGTCGGTGGCGTGGGCGATGGCCTGCTCCATGACGGCGCGGATGCCCTGCTCGTCGATCTCGCGCATCGTGAAGCACGCCACGCCGCTCTCGCGGACGGCGGCGGCCTCCTCGCGGTCCACGTCGCGGATCCCGACCATGGCGACCCTCGAGGGGCGCACCATGGGGACCGTCGCGCCGAGCCCGGTGAGCGCCGCGGGCCCCTTCCCGAGGATCGAGGCCAGGGGCATGCCGTGCACGTTGCCCGACTCCGAGGTCTCGGGGGTGTTCATGTCCGCGTGCGCGTCGAACCAGATGACCCCGATCTCCTCGGACGAGGCCTGGAAGTGACGTGTCACGCCGGCGACCGTGCCCACCGCGATGGAGTGATCCCCGCCGACCACGAGGGGGAAGTGCCCCTCCCCCATGGCCTCGTGCACGGCGTCGGCGAGGCTCCCGCAGGCGCTGGCGATCTGGTCGAGGTACTTGGCGGACGGGTCGGGCGGCGCCTCGCCCCGCGGGTCGCCCACGGGGATGTTGCCCCGGTCCACGAACCGCGCGCCGAGGCGCGCGACGCCCTCCTCGATCCCGGCGATGCGGAGGGCGCTCGGCCCCATGTCGACCCCACGGCGGTTCCCGCCGAGGTCCATGGGCACGCCGATGAGGGCGACGGAGTCGGGCGGAGTGGCGGTCATGGTCGAGGTGGGGTCGGCGCCTCAGCGAGTGCGCGACGCCAGCGCCCCCAGGATGGCGCCCTGGAGGGCCGGCAGGTCAGCGCCGGAGGTCGCGTTCATGCGCTTGCGGAGCTCGTCCACCGCCGGCATCCCACCCCACTCGCCGATGGCGTAGCCGAGCCGGCGGACGTCCTCCTCGGTGGCGTCCACGGGCGGGTTCACCGCCCAGGAGATCAGGGTCCGCTGCCCGTAGGTGGCCTTGACGACGCCGGCCGCCAGCACGGAGAGGTTCCAGGGGAGCTCCCAGACCGCGCGCTGCAGCATGGGCTCCACGGAGCGGTGCCCGGAACGGGCGAGCCCGGAGGCCAGCTCCAGGTTCATGTCGACCGCCTTCTCCCGCGGGAACAGGCGGGCCATGACCCGCAGGTCCCGGGCTCCGGGACGCTTCGAGAGGGCCCGGGCGCCGATGATGGCCTCGGGGGCGGTGGGCGCCATGCCGGGGAGCTCGCGCCGCAGGACCTTGGTGTCCACCGGCTCGCGGGAGTGCAGCAGCAGGATGGCGTCGACCGCGGCGCGGTCCGTGCCCTCGACCCGCGGGGCGATCTGCTGCAGGAACTCGAGCACGTCCCCGTCCGGGGCGGCGCGCTCGAAGACCTGGAAGAGGTACGAGGCCATGCGCGGCTCCCGCTGATCCGGGGGCACGGCGAAGATCTGCCCGGCCTTGACGACCCCCACAGGCGCGCCGAGCCGGACGAGGGCGCCGATCGCGTTCGCGCGCACCCAGGCCTCCGGGTCCGTGGAGACCTCGGTCAGGCGCTGCACGTAGTCCGCGTCGCCCGAGGCGCCGAGGGCGAAGGCCGTGAGCGCGCGCACGGAGGGGTCCTCGTTGGTGAGCGCCCGCTCCACGAGGTCGCCGAAGCGGCCGTCCTTGGCCTGGAGGAGGGCCACGGCGGGGGCCTCGGTGGCGGGCTGCGCCACCGCCATCCGGATCGTGCGCGGGAAGAGGTAGGCGAGCTCCTCGTGGAGGATGGTGAGCATCAGCCACTTCCACTCCTTCCAGTCCGCGGGCCGCCAGACCCCCGACTCGATCATCGTCTCGACGATGATCGGCATCTGCTGGGCGCTGACGATGACCCGGCGGACGCCCCCTCCCCCGAGCAGCGCCTCGAGGAGGTGGTCCTTGGACTCCCGGATCTTCAGGTCCAGGACGAGCTGGAGGGTCAGGGCCTCCAGGAAGGCCTCGTTGTCGGTGAGCTCGGCGAGCAGGGCGGCCGCCCAGACCTCGCCGTCCACGAAGCCGTAGACCCGCGCCGCGTCCCAGCGAAGGAGGTAGAGCCGCCGGTAGGCCGTCGGGATGTCCGCGCTCCGGGGGTCCGCCGCGAAGGCGAGGAGCTCCCGGGCCTCCCGCGCCCGGCGGTCGGAGCCGAAGGCGATCTCCGCCACCCGCTGCCGGCCGGCGTCGGTGCCCGTCCGGATGAGCGCGACCATGGCGGCGGTCCGCAGGGTCGGGTCCTCGTCGGAAGACAGGTCCACCAGCGCGTCGATGGCGGGCCCGATGCGGGTCCCCATCTCGCCGAGGGCGAAGATCGCCGCCACGCGATCCTCCGGATCGCGGGACGGGCCCGCCTCCTCCACCATCAGCGCGCGGGCGTCCACGGCCCCCGCCGCGCCGAGGGTCAGGAGCGCGATCCCGCGGCTCGGAGCCCCGGGGTCGAGGTCGTCGAAGTCCTCGCGGGCGATGGAGGCCGAGCGGCGATCGAAGTCCGTGCGCTCGTTGCGCTCGAAGAGCTCGAGCCCGTCCCCGCTCGGCGGCGCCGCCTCCTGGGCGCCCGCCGCCGGCGCGACGAGCGCGGCAGCGGCCACCCCGAGCGGCCCGAGGTGAACGAGGGGCCCAAGGAGCTTCGAGGGCGCAGCGAGGAAGGCGAGCAGCGACGGGAGGAGCTTCATCGTCAGGGGCGGGTGAGGGGCCCGCTGGCAGTACTATCGGCCGCTCGGGCGGAGAATCGAAGCACGATTCCGCGGCCTCGCCGCGATCAGCTCAGGAGCGCCACCAGCTCGTCCCGGCGGGCGTCCCGGGTCTCCTGCCTGCGGGCCTCGAGGTTGAGGCGCAGGAGGGGCTCGGTGTTGGACATCCGGACGTTGAACCACCACCAGTCGTCGGAGTCCAGGTCCCCGTACTCCACGGTGATCCCGTCGAGCTCGTCCTGCTTCCCGTCCGCGTAGCGCTCCTTCAGGCGCGCGATCGCGGCCGCCTTGTCCTCGACCTCGAAGTTGATCTCCCCCGTCGAGTGGTAGCGCCGCAGGTCCCGGACCAGCTCCGAGAGCGGGCGGCCCTGGTTCTCGCCGCGCGAGAGCAGGTTCAGGGCGCTCACCATGGCGAGGGCTCCCGAGTCGCAGACGAAGTTGTCGCGGAAGTAGAAGTGCCCCGAGAGCTCCCCGCCGAAGACCGCGCCGTGCTCGCGCATGGTGGCCTTGATGAAGCTGTGCCCCACGCGGTCCCGGTGGGCCACGCCGCCGCCGGCCAGGATCTCCTCCTTGACCACCCAGGAGGAGCGCAGGTCGTACACGACGTGGGCGCCGGGCTCCTTCCGCAGGAACTCCCGGGCGAGCAGCGCGGTCATGAGGTCCGCGGTGACGGTCTCGCCCGTCTCGTCGACGAAGCAGCAGCGGTCCGCGTCCCCGTCGAACCCCACGCCGGCCGCCGCACCGCTGGAGCGGACGAGCGCCCGGACGTCGTCGAGGTTCTCCTCCTTGAGCGGGTTGGCCTCGTGGTTCGGGAACGTCCCGTCGGGCTCCATGAAGAGGGTCTCCGTCGAGAGCTTCGGGAGGCGCGGCAGGATGCCGGGCAGCGTGTGCCCGGCCATGCCGTTGGCCGCGTCGATGGCGAGGGTGAGCTCCCCCTCCATGTCGCAGAAGGACGCGACGTGGGCCGCGTACGCCTCGTTCAGGTCGAGCTCCTCGAGGGCGCCCCGCTCCCCCACCACGCCGGGGTAGGGCTCGGCGCACATGCGCTCGATGTCCGCGATCCCGTTGGCCCGGGAGATGGGCTTCGCCCCGCGGGAGCAGAGCTTCATCCCGTTGTACTCGCCGGTGTTGTGGCTGGCCGTCACGCAGAGGCCGCCGTCCACGTCCTGGGAGCCGATGGCGAAGTAGGTCATCGGCGTCGAGGCGAGCCCGATTGAGATCACGTCGGCCCCGGCGTCCCGCATGCCCTCGATGACAGCCCCCGCGACCTCGGGGGAGTGGACGCGCATGTCCCGGCCGACGAGCAGCCGCCGGGCGTCGAGCAGGCGGGCGAAGGCGTGCCCGATCTTGCGGGCGGTGTCAGCGTCGAGCTCGGTCGGGTGGACGCCGCGGATGTCGTAGGCCTTGAAGATTCCCATGGGGGCGCGGGCGGATGGAGGGGCGCGTGGGGCCCGCCCGGCGGCGGGCTAGGACCGGCAGACTACCCGC
>JASFWR010000258.1:0-5505 GCA_050049155.1 Planctomycetota bacterium
CGACCCGGGGTCGATGATCGGCCCGATCGTGGGCGCGCGGCCTGGCAGCCTCGCACCCACCGGAGAGGGGACCACCTTCAGCAGCCCCGCCACGGCGGACGCGTCCGGCCTCTACTCCATCGACCAGGCCTTCGAGGTCAACCTGAACACCGGGACGAGCCGTTGCTTCAACGAGGGCGGCTACGACGAGGCCACCAACAACCCGTGCTTCGTGTCCTTCTGGCTGGTCCTGGGCTCGAACCTGGGCTTCTCCTGCGTGAGCTGCGCCGAAGGGATCGACGACGAGTTTGAGGACAACGACACGTGCGCCACGGCGGTGCCCCTGCCCTCGACCTTCACCTCCGGGAACCTCGTGGTCCGAAAGCCCGGGGTGGACGAGGACTTCTACCGCGTCAGCGTCTCCCCCAACTCGACCCTCACCGCGACCATCATCTTCAGCGAGTTCCAGGCGGACATCGACCTGTGGCTCATCGACGACACCTGCACCTTCCTCCTCGACGCCTCCGAGACCCTCGGGGGCGTGGAGACCGTGACGTTCACCAACACCTCGGCCAACGCGGTGGACGTGATCGTCAACCCCTTCGTGTTCGGCAGCAGCGCGGGCGAGTGCGGGGACTACACCCTGATCCTCGACAACCCCGCCAACGCGGTCCTCGAGGTGGCGCAGGCGGAGGCGCTCGTCAACGGGACGCTGGCGGGCACCTACGTGAACACCCACGCGGACGACAACGTGTACCAGGTGCTCCAGGAGACCGAGACCGGCGGAAAGCCCGCCAACCGACGGAGCCTCGGCGAGCTGCGCTGGCTCTTCCAGCTCCCGCCGGGCAACGGGCTCACGTTCACGGGCCGGGCGTACCAGACCGCCTCCTCGGACGGCGACAACTGGCGGCTGGAGTACTCCCTGGACCAGTCCACGTGGACGACCCTGTTCACGGTGACGAGCACCCTCTCCGACGCGCCCCCGGTGTCCGTGTCGCTCCCCGCGTCCATCTTCGGCACCGTCTACGTGCGCATCCGGGACACGGATCGCACCCAGGGCAACCGCGCCCTGGACACCGTGTTCGTGGACTACCTCGCCTTCGAGGTGGAGGGCACCGGCGGCGGCAACCCGCCGGGCGCGCCGAGCGGGCTCTCCGCCGTGGCCACCTCCAGCAGCGAGATCGACCTGTCCTGGACCGACGGCTCCAGCGACGAGGACCAGTTCGAGCTGCAGCGGAGCCTCGACGGCGCCGCGTGGAGCACCGTCACCAGCACGCTCCCCGCCAACACCACCGCGTACGGGGACACCGGCCTGACCCCGGACACCGAGTACTTCTACCGGGTTCGCGCCACGAACGCGTTCGGGGAGTCGCCGTGGTCCAACGTGGCCAGCGCGACGACCCTCGGCGTCGGCGGCGGTGACGCCGTCCCCTTCGGCGAGATCATCGGCGACGGGACCCTCGCGGGCACCTACGTCAACGTGACCGCGGCGGACGGGATCCTCCAATCGCTCACCGAGCGACAGAGCGGCGGCAAGCCCGCCAACCGCTTCAGCTTCGCCTCCCACACCTGGCGGATCAATGCGCCCGCGGGGGACGTGGAGCTCCACCTCAAGGCGTCCATGATCGACGCCGGCGACAACGAGGCCTTCGAGTTCGACGTGAGCCTCAACGGCGGCGCCACCTGGCTCGCGCCGTCGCTGTCCGTCACGCCTGGAACCAGCGGGGCGTCCTACCAGATCGCGCCCGTGACCACCGCCTTCGGCGGCGGGGAGATCCGCGTGCGCGTCCGGGACACCGACCAGACGCCGGGCAACCGCGGGCTCGAGGAGCTGCTGGTGGACCACCTGTTCCTGCGGGTCCTCTGATGTACGGCCGACGCTGAGCCCAAGGAGGAGCGGGGCCCCGGCACCCACTTCGGGGCCGGAACACGCGACCACCGCCAGCGCCCGGCCCCCTCGCAGGTGCCGGCCTCGCTCCGGACCCGAAGCCCCCTCGGCGAGCGGCCAGTCGCTCGGCCGAGCGCGGGCGTGGCGCCTCCGACCGCCGTCAGTCGCCCCGAAGATCCTCGAGGGCCTGCCGGACGGCGGGGTCCCCAGGCCGAAGCGCCGCGGCCCGGTCCAGGGCCGCGCGCGCCCCCGCCGCGTCGCCGAGCCCATGGAGGGCGCGGCCCAGGTTGAACCATGCGTTGAAGTACTCAGGACGCAGCCGGACCGCCGCCCGGTACTGCGCGACCGCCCGGCCCAGCTCCCCCTCGGCGAAGAGGGCCGTGGCCAGGTTGTTGCGCAGGGGCGCGTGGTGGGCGTGCACCTCCAGCGCGGCCTCGAACTCCACGATGGCCGCGCGAGCTCGCCCGCTCCGGGCGAGCAGCTCCCCCAGATGCATGCGCGCGATGCTCTCCCCGGGGTCCATCCGAAGGGCCTGTCGGAGGACCTCCTCCGCCGGCCCGGCGGCCCCGAGCGCCATGAGGCAGATCCCCTGCTCCCGGAGCGCGTCCGCGCGCGCGGGGTCCAGGGTCAGGGCCCGCTGCGCCGCCCCGGCGGCCGCCTCGAGCGCGCTCCGCCAGGCCGGCCCCGCCGCAGGGTCCGCGGCCTCCCGGGTGGCCACGGCGAGGTTCACCCAGGCGCGCGCGTCCCCCGGAGAGCGCTCCACGTCCCGCCGGGCCATGGCCTCCACCAACCGGCCGCGATCCTCGGGCCGCGAGGCCACGAGGGTCAGGGACAGGGTGGCCATCTCGTCCTCGGAGCGCAGCCCGTACCGCACCCGCCGCGGCGGCGAGCTCGGGTTGTCGGGGTTGTCCGCCGAGTTGTCGTAGCGGTACTCGAACTCCAGGCGAGTCCCTGCGGCCAGCGGACGGGGCGCCGCGAGTCGGTAGTCGTCCTGCCAGTCGAAGTCCCAGTCGTCGATGCGGAGCAGCACCTCCGCGGCCCCACCCGGGGGCGTGGCGCGCACCTCCATGATCGTGGCCAGGTGGTGGGCGTGCGGGTAGAGCGCGCGGAGCTCCGCGGCCACGGGCAGGGTGATCGCGTCGGTGGCCCGGAAGTCCGTGACCCCGGCGCCGATGTCGATCTCCTCCGAGCGCATCACGAGCGCCATGGGGAACTCGGCGGGCGGCTCCTCCGTGAGGTACAGCCCGACCCTGGGCTGCACGCGCTCCGGCCGCCCCGTGGGCGTCAGGTGGAGCTGCAGCACCAGGTCGCTACCCGGCCAGAGCCGCCAGGCCCGGCCGGGGGGCTCCCGATGGGCGCGCTTCCCCGGGGTCCAGCCCAGGAAGTGACCGTCGGGCGGCGTGGAGAGGCCCATGGACATCCCCTGGAACCCGGGGCCCGGGTCCGCGGCAGCCCGCACCCGCGCGTCCCGCGTCCCGTCCACCTGCAACACTGCGTGGTGGACGCTCGCGCCGCCGGGTCGGATCTCCACCGCCTCCACGAAGCGCAGGGTTTCCCCCTCGACCGGGAGGACCAGGTTCACGAACAGGTCCGGACCGTCGGCGGGGACCTGTACCTCCTCCAGAGCCGTGACGACGAGGTCGGGCCGCCCCAGCTGCCACCCCTCGGTGAAGACCGGCGCCTCGGGCGCGCGGGCGTCGTCCCCGCGGGCGGCGCCCGTCGCCACCCAGCGCTGGAGGACCTCCACCTGCCCGGGCGTGAGGCCCCGCGCGCCCACGAAGTCCCCATGGGTCGGCAGCCACGGCGGCATGTAGCCGCTGGCGGTCACCCTCGCCACCTGCCGCCGCTTGCGGAACACGTCCTCGTAGGTGAGGAGGCTGAAGGGCACCGGCTGCCCCGGTCGGTGGCACTCCGCGCAGTGCCCGTGCACGATCCCGGCGACGTCGTCGGCCCAGGTGACGTCCCCGCCGATGGAGCTCCCGCCCTCGGAGCCCCCCTCGGCCGTGGCCCGCGGCGGCTCCTCCCCCGCGCAGGCGACCAGGCCCAGGGCCACAGCGCCCATGACCAGCCCCCTCACCTCGCGAGCTCCTCGATCAGGCAGCCGACCGCCGGCCGGGCCTCGGGCACGACGCCGCCCGCGCCCGCCACCGCCTCCAGCGCGTCCCGCAGCTCGGTGCTCCCCGCTTCCGCCCGCCTCGACCCCAGCGCCGGGTACCGGTCGTCGATGCGGCCCAGGTAGCGCAGCGCTCCGTCGCCGTCGAAGACTGCCGCCTCCGGCGTCACGGTGGCCCCGACATGCCGCACGAGGCGGTGATCCGGGTCCAGCACCACGCTGGCCTCCAGGCCGTACTCCAGCCCGTGAGCCGCCGCGGCGGCCGCGTCCACCGTCGGGTCCACGTGCACCAGCAGCATCCGCGCGCCCAGCTCGCCGCATCGGGCACCGATGGCGCGGAGCTCCGGGGCATAGCCGTTCGCCACGGGGCAATCCACGCCGATGAAGACCCACAGCGTCGCGGGGTCCCCGGCACGCGGCATCGGGTCCACCCGTTCACCGCGCTCCGCCCCCCAGACCACCTCGAGGCGACCCGGCGGGGCTGGCGAGGACGAGCCCCCGGCCGCGCCCTCGGGCGCGGGCGAGCAGGCCACCGCCACCCCGAGGAAGAGGAGGAGGTGGAGCGCTCGGCGCGAGGCGCGCACGGACCGCTGGAGGGCACTCATCGAGGCGATTGTAGGCCCACCCTCGGTCCCCGAGGCCGACCATCCCACGGACCCCCACGCGGAGCCAGAGGCCGCGGGAGCGCCCTCCGGAGCTGCGAGGATGAAGCACCGACCGCCCCCCCGCGTTCGACCCGCGACGCTTTGCAAATCCCTGGGCGGGATGACAGGTTACGCCCATGTCCGGAGCGACCCCGCGCACCCTCCTCGTGGGGTTCCACACCGACCTCAACCAGGGCGGCGTGCGGGCGGCCCTCGATCGGCTGCAGGAGCAGGGCCGCCCGGTGCCGTTCCTCGCCCTCGCCTCCCGCGAGAACTTCCTCGGGGACCGCGCCGACGCCTTCCTTCCCGACGCGCGCGGCTTCCGCCAGCTGGACTGGGCGGCCTCTCGCGCCTGGCCCGCGCCGGACGGCCGCACCTGGGAGCGGCTGCGCCCCGCGGAGGCCGTGGCCATGAAGATGATGGACCGCACCCAGCGGGCCTCCCGCGCCGGCCGGGCCCACGAGTCCCGGAAGGCCCGCTGGCTGCAGTGGGCCACCTTCGCCCACGGATTCCTGCGCCAGCACGGGATCGAGCGGCTCGTCCACTGCAACGTCCCGCACTTCCCCTTCCAGTACGTCCTGTTCGAGGTCGCGCGCGCCCTCGGGCTCGAGGTCCGCTTCCTGATGCAGCTCCAGGTCAAGGACACCTTCATGGTCGCCGACCGCATCGACGGCCTCTACGAGCCCATGGGTGAGGCCCTCTCGGCCCCTGCCCCGGAGGTGGCGCTCCGACCGAGGATGGAGCAGGAGCTCGCACGCCGCACCGGGCGCGCCACGCCCTTCTACATGACCGGCAAGGGGGTGCCCGCCCTCGCGCGGCTCCACGCCCGGCAGCGCCGGTTCTTCCGCGGCTGGCTGCGCTCCGCCGGCCCGAGGGCCGCC
>JASFWR010000259.1:0-5465 GCA_050049155.1 Planctomycetota bacterium
CGGGGACGAGGGCCCGTTCTTCCTGCTCGTCCACTACTTCGATCCCCACTGCGTGTACGCGCCGCCGCGGGCGTTCCGCGAGCGCTGGGCGGAGCCCGGCGACCGGCAGGGCGACTGGACCTTCGGTACGCGCCCGCAGATGGTGGCCATCCGGGAGGGCGACCTCTCCCCGGCCGCCGCCACCATCCGTCGCGCGGAGGCCCTGTACGACGGGGAGGTCGCCTACCTGGACGCCCAGATCGGCCGGCTCGACGACGGGCTGGCGGCGCGCGGCCACCGGGACGACCTCGTGCTCGTGGTGACCGCCGACCACGGCGAGGAGTTCCTCGACCACGGCGGCTTCGAGCACGGCCACACCCTCTACGACGAGCTGGTCCGGGTCCCGCTGCTGATCCGGGCGCCGGGGGAGCTCGCTCCCGCGGTGGTCTCCGCGCCCGCCCGTCACATCGACCTCGCGCCCACCCTGTGCGAGCTCTGCGACCTGCCGCAGCCGCCCCAGTTCGTCGGGCGCAGCCTGCTGCCGCTCGCCCGGGGCGAGGCCGGGGCGCCGCGGCCGACCCTGGCCCACGGGAACATGTGGGCGCGGCCGCAGACGAGCTGGACCTCGGACGGCTGGAAGCTGATCGTGCGGGACGGCGTCGCGCCCCAGCTCTTCCACGTGGCCGAGGACCCGGGCGAGCTGCGCGACCTGGCCGAGGGCGCCCCGGAGCAGCTGGCGCGCCTCCTGGCGGAGCTCGACGCCGTGGAGGCCGGCATGCAGGCCCTGCGCCGCGGGGAGGCGGCGGAGCTGGACCCCGCCACGCGCCAGGTGCTGAGCGGCCTCGGCTACGGTGGCGGCGAGGAACGATGACCATGAGAACCACCTGCGCCCTGCTCGCCCTCGCGGCGGCCTCCCTCGTCCCGGCCCGGCACCTCTTCGCGCTGCCGGAGGACCTCGCCCCGTCGGACGGCCCGGCCGCCGCGGGGAGCGCCCAACCGGCCCAGGAGGCCGCGCGGCCGAACGTCGTGCTCATCTACGGGGACGACGTGGGCTTCGGGGACCTGGGCTGTTACGGCGCCGAGAAGATCCCGACCCCCAACCTCGACCGCCTCGCGGCCGAGGGGCTGCGCTTCACCGACGGCCACTGCGCCGCGGGCACCTGCACGCCCTCGCGCTTCGCCCTGCTCACCGGCGTGCACGGGTTCCGCAGCGGCGTGCGGGTGCTGCCGCCGAACGCGCGCCTCACGATCCCCGTGGACGCGTGGACGCTGCCGCGCGTCTTCGAGGCCAGGGGCTACCGCACCGGCGTCGTGGGCAAGTGGCACCTCGGGCTCGGCGCCCAGGGGAGCCCGGTGGACTGGAACGGGGCCGTGAAGCCCGGCCCCCTCGAGCTCGGCTTCGACGAGTCGTTCCTCCTGCCCTCGACCAACGACCGCGTCCCGTGCGTCTACCTCGAGGGGCACGGGGTGGTGGGCCTCGACCCGGAGGACCCGCTGTTCGTGGGGAAGCTCAAGGAGCTGCCCGAGGGGAGCACTCGCTACCCCAATGGGCGGGAGGAGCCGGAGGCCATGACCTACTACCCGAGCTCCCACGGCCACAACCAGTCCGTGATCAACGGCATCGGCCGCATCGGGTACATGGCGGGGGGCAAGGCCGCGCTGTGGGACGACGAGACCATGGCCGACGTCTTCGTCGAGCGCGCCACGCGCTTCATCGACGAGCACGCGGAGGAGCCCTTTTTCCTCTTCTTCTCGTCCCAGGACATCCACGTCCCGCGCACGCCGCACCCGCGCTTCAAGGGCAAGAGCGAGCTCGGGTACCGCGGCGACGCCATGGTCCAGCTGGACTGGGCCGCGGGCGCGGTCATGGCGGCGCTCGACGCGCGAGGCCTGACCGAGAGCACCATCGTGATCTTCTCCAGCGACAACGGGCCCGTGTACGACGACGGGTACGTGGACGGGACCACGGTCCTGACGAGCAAGGAGGAGTCCGACCGCGGGCACGACGGCTCTGGCCCGTACCGCGGCGGCAAGTACCAGGTCTACGAGGGTGGGACCCGGGTGCCGCTCATCGTGCGCTGGCCCGGCCGGATCGAGCCGGGCGTCTCCGACGCGCTGGTCACCCAGGTGGACCTGGTGGCCTCCTTCGCGGCGCTGCTCGGGGTCCCGGTGCCCGAGGGGCAGGCGCGGGACAGCCGCGACGCCATGGACGCCCTCCTGGGCCGCGACGGGGCGGGCCGCCGGTACGTGGTGGAGGAGGCCCGGGGCCTGGCCCTGCGGGACGGCCCCTGGAAGCTCGTGCAGCGGCCCAAGGCGGCGGTGGAGCTCTATGACCTCTCCGCGGACGTGGGGGAGGCGACGAATCTGGCCGCCGAGCACCCCGAGCGGGTGAGCGAGATGTCGGCGCTCCTGGAGCGGATCCGCGGGGAGGGGCTCAGGCCCCTCGGGCTGCGCTGACGATCAGCGGCCGATGCAGATCACCTCGGCGCCGGTGCGGTGGTACAGCCGGCCGTCGGCGTAGGAGATGGAGTTGGCCGTCCACACCTCGCCCGCCGGGCCCAGGTCGTTGACCGCCAGCAAGGCCGCCCCGTCGAAGGGGCGCGCCGCCGCGTCGAGCACGTAGACGACCCCGCTGGCGAGGGTGAAGTAGACGCGGTCGTTGACGCGCGTGGGGGAGCCGTTGAAGACCCAGTCCCACCCGTCCCAGCGGCAGCGGTCGTCCCCGGTGACCTCCTCGCCGCGGCTGTTCAGGGGGCGCGCGGCCCGCGGCGTCCGCCACAGGTACTTCGCGTCGGCCCCGCCCGGCCCGGCGGAGACCACGTCCGTGGGGACCTCCAGGTACTCCACCGTCCCGGCCTCCGGGTCCACCCGGCCAAAGCTGTAGGCGGGCCCGATGGTGGGCTTGCCCCAGGCGGTGGCGTAGCACTGGAAGTGGAGCGCGCCCCCGGCGGCGACCATGGAGTAGCGCGCCGGGAAGACCCCCTTCTCCAGGTCCACGCCGGCCTCGGTCACCCACGCGCCCGCGGCGGGGTCGAAGGTCCGGCGGGTGACGCCCTCCACCAGGGAGATGGCGCGCACCTCCTCGCCGGTGGCGAGGTCGAGGACCACGAGCGCGTTGCGCGGCTCCTTCAGGATCCAGTACGCGTACCGCCCGTCGTGGGCCATGGTCTGGAGCGAGGCCTCGTGGTTGCCCCGCGGGTCCTCGTAGCGCCAGCGTCGCGCCCCCGCGCTCCCCCCGCCGAGCTCCGTCAGGCTCACGCCCACCGGGCGCTCGGGGACCGCGTGCGGTCCGCCGCGGGCGTGGAGCATGCCCGGCCGGTCCCCGCCCACGACGGTGGGGGCGTTGTACTGGGTGAGGGTGTCCTCGCTCCGCCACCGCTCCTCGCCCGTGGCCGCGTCGAGGCCCACGAGGTGGTGCCAGCGGCCGTGGAGCGACTCCGGGTCCTCGGCGCCGGGGGGGGCGCCGGGGGGGGCGAAGGGCTCCATGTGGACGAACACCGGGCCGTCCGTCCCGTCCACGAGGACCGGTTCGAACTGCTTGTTGAAGGGGCCGTCGAAGGCGGGGACGAACTCGCGCTCCCAGCGCACCTCGCCCGCCGCGTCGAAGCACACCACGCGCCCCGCTGCGTTGGTGAAGATCACGTCCTCCCCGCACACCACCGGCGACGCGGAGGTGGCGTCGGAGAAGGGGTAGGTGTAGATGGCCGGCACGCTGCCCTCGATCCGGCGCGTCCACAGCACCGCGCCGGTCCCCGCGTCCAGGCAGTGGGCGTCGATGTGCTTGCCCACGACCCCGCGGCCCTCGGTGGCGTGCTTGAAGCGCTCGGCCTCCCCGGCGTCGAGGGCGTTGGCCGGGTCCCAGGGCGCCATGGACGCCACGAAGACGCGCCCGTTCGCGACCACCACGCCCCCCTGTCCGGTCTCCGGCAGGGGCGTCCGCCACCGCACGTTCTCGCCCCGGCGCACGCTGAAGTGGAGCGGCGGGGGCGGCCCCGTGGCGCCCCAGTCCCCGGCCGGACCGGGCCCCTGGGGCCAGTCGGTGGCCGGAGCGGCGCAGGCGGAGAGGGCGAGGAGGGCGGCGGCGAGGGGCGGCGTGGGCTTCATGCTACGAGCATAGGGGCTCCTCGGCCCGTCCGTGCAGGGTGGCCAGGGGCGCGCGGGGTGGTCAGGACCGCGCGGCTTGCTCATGGACGCCCGGAGCGCTCAGCGGCAGCGGAAGTCCGCCAGGATCAGCTCCACCTGGGTCCGGCCCCGCCAGTGGCTGAGGCGCGGGGTGAACACGAGGTCCACCGGGCGGGACATGCGCAGCTCGTGCTCGCGGCTCGCCATCCCGAAGGCCAGGGCCTTGATCACCGTGGTGCCCGACCGGACCTGCAGGAGCATGTGCGTGCGGTCCTGCCCGATCACCCGGGGCATCTCCTCGAGGCGGACGTCCTCGGCCAGCAGCACGGGCTGCGGGTTGCCCTCGCCGCAGGGCTCGAGGCGCTGGATCTGGCGCATGAGGTTCTCGTCGAAGCCCTCGAGGCGGACGCGGGCGTCGATGCGCAGCTCCTGCACGGCCTCTCGCGGTGGGAGCGTGCGCGCGGTCTCCACGAGGGCCTCGCGCAGGGCGTCGAGGCGGTCCCCGTCGACCTCGCAGCCGGCCGCCATGGCGTGCCCGCCGAAGCGGTTCATGTGCTCGGCGCCGCCGCGCATGATCTCGAGGACGTTGACGCCCGGTACGGACCGGGCGCTGCCGCGGCCGACGCCCTCGTCGTCGATGCCGATGATCAGGGCCGGGCGGTGGAACCGGTCGACGATGCGGGAGGCGACGATGCCCACCACGCCCGGGTGCCAGCCGGCGCCGCCCAGGACCATCACCGGGTAGGCCTCGGGATCCCTGAACCGCTCGGCCTGCTCCAGGGCCTCGGCGAGGACCCCGCGCTCCACCTCCCGGCGCTCGTCGTTCAGCGACTCGAGCCGCTCCGCGTGGCGGCGCCCCTCGATGGCGTCCGCGGCGAGCAGGGTCTCCACGGCGCGGGCGGCGCTGTCCATGCGGCCGCTGGCGTTGACCCGCGGCCCGATCTGGAAGCCGACGTCCTCGGCGGTGAGCGCGCGGCCGGCGAGGTCCGTGCGCTCGAGCAGGGCCTGGACCCCGGGCGCCGGTGACTCGTGCAGGGCGCGCAGGCCGTAGTGGGCCAGGATCCGGTTCTCGCCCACGAGGGGGACCACGTCGCAGATCGTGGCCACGGCGACGTACCCGAGGGCCTCCAGGAGGAACTGCCGGAGGTCGGGCCGGACCCGGTCGCCGCCGCTGAGCCGCTGGCACACGGCCCAGGCCAGCTTGAAGGCCACGGCGCTGCCGCAGAGCTCGCGGAAGGGGTACTCCGACGTGGGCAGCTTGGGGTTGACCAGGGCGAAGGTCGGCGGGAGCGCGCCCTCGGGGGGCTCGTGGTGGTCGGTGACGATGACGTCGACGCCGGCGTCCTTGAGCTCCGTGATGGGCT
>JASFWR010000260.1:0-5450 GCA_050049155.1 Planctomycetota bacterium
CTTCCCCCCGTCTCCTGAACGCTGAAGGCCCCCCAGGCCCCCCAGGCCCCCAGCATGCGCCTCCCGCCGCCGCCGCAGTGAGCGGCTCGGTAGGAAGATCCGGGCCGCTCCAGAAGCCAGTTCCGCCGGCCCTCTCAGCCGGTCCGCCGGAAGCCAGTCACGATCCCCAGGGTGCCGGAGGCCGCCGAGGGGAGGCTCCCGGTGACGAAGGCGGAGAAGCCCTCCAGCTGCTCCCGCGCCGTCGCGACGCCCACGTCCCAGAACTCCCCGAGCCGCTCCCAGCGGACCTCCCCGAGGAGCCCCGCGTACTGGAGCCCGAACACGGCCAGGGCCGCCAACCCCACGGCCAGGAGGAACACCCGGAGCGCGGCGCGGAGGGCGTACCCGACGCAGAAGGCGAGGAAGAAGCTCAGCCCGCCCTTCGCGAGCAGGGGGGCCCAGAGGCCCCCTGCGACGCCCTCCGAGCCCCCCTCAGAGCCCCCCCCAGAGCCCCCCTCGGTGCGCTCGGCCCCGCCTTCGATCCCCCTCCGACCTCCCTCGGGGTCCCACACGAGGGAGTCCTCTGCCGTGGAGTCGCCCAGCTTGGGGTCCCCCACGAGGGAGCCCGCCGGGGCCTCGGTGCCGGCCACGAGGGACCGCGGCTGGGGCGTCGCCGCGCTGACGGTGTCGGGCGGAGGATCGACGGCCCCCGCGAACCCTCCGAGGGCCAGTCCGGCGAGGGTCGCGACGACGGCGAGGGCGACGGCCAGGCGCTGCCAGGCCGCGAGAACGGCCCTGGCGGGGTCTTCCGGGGGGGTCTCTGATCGAGATTCGGTTTTCATGGGGTGGACACTTGCCGGGAACAGCGAAATCCGGTTTATACCCAAGGGCGTAGGTGGAAACCCCTACCGACTAACTCGCAAACCTGCTCGCCACCGCCGAGCCTTCTCTCCCCGTCCCGGGGACGACCTGAAATGGCAACGTCGAACATCCGTGTTCTTGTGATCGAAGAGGACCCGCAGCAGCGCGCCGCGCTCATGGACGCGCTCCGCAAGGAGGGCCATGACACCGAGGCCGCCGTGGACCTCGAGGGCGCCCGGCAAGCCCTGCAGCGTCACTTCGACGCGATCCTACTCGAACCCGCCCTCGCCGACGGCGACGGGATCGACCTGTGTCGGGAGCTCCGCAGCGCCGGCCGCTCGACCCCCCTCGTCATCGTCAGCGGGCGCCGGGAGCCGGAGGCCCGCATCGACGGCCTCGACGCCGGCGCCGACGACTACGTGCTCAAGCCCTATCACCTCGGTGAGGTCGTGGCCCGCCTGCGCAGCATCCTGCGGCGCTCGGGTCGCAAGCCCACCGGGGGCTTCGTCCGCTACCTCGACCTCTGGGTGGACATGGAGCGCGTCGTGGCCGGCCGCGGCGACCGCGTCCTGCGCCTCAAGCCCCGGGAGTTCGACCTGCTCTCGTTCCTCATCCGGCACCCCGGCCGCGCCTGGACCCGCGCCGAGCTCCTCGACCACGTCTGGGGCCACGACTTCCAGGGCGACGAGCGCACGGTCGACCTCCACGTTCGCCGCCTGCGCTCCAAGCTGGGCGACGGCGAGGGCAACTCCGACCACATCGAGACGGTCTGGTCCGTCGGCTACCGCATGCGCCAGGAGACCCAGGTCAGCCGGCAGCTCGCGAGCTGACCCCGGGCGCGGCGCGTCAGCGGTCGCCGACCGCCTCCCGCTGTCCACCGTCGCCGTCCGCGCCGCCGTACCCGAGGGACTCGAGCTCCTCGAGCACGCCCTCCGACATCCTCCGCCGCGCCGCCGTTCCGCCACCGCGGATCGCGGCGCGGCGCTCTTGCAGGAGCGCCTCCATGCGCGCCACCTCGTCGGGCCGCTCGGCAGCGAGGTCGTGGACCTCCTCGGGGTCCTCCGCCGTGTGGAAGAGCTGGGAGGGCTGCCCGCGCCTGCGGACCACGAGCTTCCAGGGTCCCTCGACCAGCGCGAGCTGCGCCTCCCTGCCCGGCCGCGGGTAGCGCGAGGACAGGAGCAGCGGGCGCTCCGGGATCGCGTCCCCCTCGAGGAGCGCCGCCGAGAGGCTGCTCCCGGCCGGGCGCTGCGCCGTCACCGGCAGCCCAAAGAGGTCCGAGAGTGTGGGCAGCACGTCGAGGATCGAGCCCGTGCCGTCGACACGGACGCCGGCTGGCACGACGCCGGGCGCGGACAGGATCCAGGGGATCCGCACCATCGGCTCGTAGCAGAAGAGGTTGTGCCCGATGGCGCCGTGCTGCATGAAGGCCTCGCCGTGGTCGGACGTCACGAGGACCGCGGGCGCGGCCGCCCCCCCGTTGGGCGAGGTCCCGTTGGGCGAGCTCCCGTCGGCCTGGCTCGGCCGCTGGAAGGCCTCGACGGCGCGGCGCACGATGGAGTCCGCGTACGCGAGGTGCCCGTCGTAGAGCTCGACCAACCGGAGCACGTCGGGGTGATCGGGGCCGACCTTCTCCACCATCAGGCTGGTGGTGTCGCGGATGGACCCGACCATGCGGCTCTCCGGGGCGGCGCCGGAGTACCTGGAGAGGAAGGGCTCCGGGGGCCGGTACGGCATGTGCGGCGGGCCGACGTGGACGTACATGAACAGCGGCCGGTCCTCGGGCGCCGCGGCCGCCTCCTCCCCCACGATCCTCACGAGGTCGTCGGCCCCCTCGTCCGTGAAGCGGACGTAGTCGAACCGGTCGAACCCCCGGTCCAGCCCCGTCCCCTCCTCCAGCACCGCGTTCTGCACCAGCCCCACGGTCCGGTATCCCCTCCGGCGGAAGAGCTCGCCGAGGGTGGTGGGCCCGTCGAGCGGGAGCGACTGCTCGATCTGCGTCACGCCGTGCGCCTCCTGCTCGAGGCCGGTGAGCAGGGACGCGACCGAGGAGAGGGTCCACGACGTCTGGGAGACGGCTCGCTCGAGGACGGCGCCGGACGCGGCGAGCTCGTCGAGGAAGGGCGTGGTGTCCCGCGAGTACCCGTACGCGCCCACGTGCGCCGCGTCGACGGAGTCCGACACCACGAGGAGGAGGTCCCGCCCCCGCAGGGGTGCACCCTCGTCGCTCGAGCGCCCGGCGCAGTGCGGGACGAGGAGCAGCCCGGGGAGCAGGCAGAGGCCGAGGAGGACGCGCTTCACGGAGGGGAGGATAGTCGGCCGACCCCGCCCTCCCGAAGCTCCACGGGGCGCTTCGGTGGGAACGGCCACCGAGACCGCCCGGTGCTCCGAAGGGCGGCCTCCTCGCAGCTCGATCGCCGCGCTCGCTCGACCCCGAGCGGAGAACGCCGCGCCCTCGCGGCACCGCCTGCCACGGGCGGGCGAGCGCCGGGGAGGAGGGCAAAAGAGGAGGGGGCCGCCACCGAGGTGACGCCCCCCACCAACACTGCCTGTTCGAGGCGCTCCGCGGCATCCCTGCGGGATGCGTCAGCCCTGCCAAGCTGGGGACGAGCGCCTGCCAACGCGCGCCCCGGACGGAGCATCAAGAACTCGTCAGGATCGCTCCTGACGTGAAGTAAGTATCCGGACGGGATGGCCAAAGCGGTAGACGCCGTGGCGAAAAATCCCAGCCGATCGACTCGCCGTTTTCCCTCGTCTGGAGCCTGGCTCGATCCGAGACCTCAGCCGAAGAGGTGGTCCGACTCCGGGCTCCAGCACGCGTACCGGCTGATCGGTAAGAGTCGCGCAAGCTCGGCCACCAGGTGGGCCGGAAGGTCGGGCGTGAGGAGCGCCTCCCTCGTCGCCTCGGTGACCGGCGTGCGCTGCTGGACGGCGAGCAGGTGCTCCCCGGGCTCGTAGTACCGGAGGAACTCCTCCAGCTGCTCGACCTCGAGCCGGCCGCAGATCCACTCCCCCTTCCAGTCCGCCAGCTGCAACCTGAAGCCGTCGAGCTCGTTGAGGAGCGCCAGGAGCGGCCGCGGCCCCTCGGCGTCGATCCGCCGCGTCAGGTTGCGCCCATCGAACCAGGCGTCGGGGTGGATGCGGAAGCTCACCTCCACGGCCTCCGCCTCGAGGGCGACGCAGAGGAACCCGTTGCGGTAGGCCTGGTCGAGGTCCTTGCCGAGCTCCGCGCCGAGCTGCCGCTTCAGCTTGGTCTTGTGGGCCTTCGGGCGCGTGACGTACACCCACAGCCGCTCCACGTTGCCGCCGTTGACCGGCGGGAAGGGGTTGTGGATGGAGGTCCGGACCTCGAGCTTCTCCGCGCCCGGCGCGCTCCGGGTGAGGGCCTTGCCGATGGCCTCCAGGCGCCGCTTCGCGGCCAGCCGCTTCTCGTTGTACTCCTCGGACCGACTCCGGGGAGGACGGAGCGCCTCGAGGTCCCACGCCTCGAAGGGCTGCAGCCCCTCGATCGAGTTCCCGCTGGATGCCATGGGGGGATCTTGCCGCCTCCGGCGGGCCCCTGTTCAGGAATCCGGCCCCTCGTTCGAGGATCGTCCCCATCCCTAGGACTCCGCCGGCCGCCCCCGGCCGGCCGCCCCCTCCATCCGGTGACTCGCCCGGTCCGGACGCCTACTCGATCCGGGCCCCGATGGGCTCCGGCCGGCGCCCCGTCCCCGCGCCTCGAGAGGTCCGGTGGACCCGAACGGGAGCCGCAGCGATCGAGCAGCAGGAATGCGAAAGGTGATCGACGCGCCGCGTCGATTATCGTCTCAACGCGCCCCTGCGAGGAGCCTCCCCCCAAGGCCCCCTCCCCGGCCCCACTGCCCGTCCGCCTCCACAACAGCCCCTCATCCGCCCGACCGCTCGCTGCGCCGAGCTCTCCCCGCCCCTCCGATGCGCTTCGCCCACTTCGAGTTCGACCCCGACCAGGACCGCCTCGGTGAGGGGCCCCTGAGCGAGGTCTACCGAGCCGTGGACACGAAGCTCGGGCGGACCGTGGCGCTCAAGATCCTCCGCGCCCACGCGGAGATCGACCCCAAGTCGGACCAGCGCTTCCACCGCGAGGCGAAGCACACCTCGAAGCTCGACCACCCGCACATCGCGACGATCTTCGAGTACGACCAGGTCGAGGGGACGTCGTACATCGCGATGGAGTACCTCGAGGGCCGCACCCTCGACCGGATCATCAAGGACCAGACCCTCGGCTTCGAGGAGTGCCTGCGCATCGCCTCCCAGCTCTGCGCCGCCCTCGAGGTCGTGCACCGCGGCGGCCTGATCCACCGGGACCTGAAGCCCGCGAACATCCTCCTCCAGGACGACGGCAACCTGAAGCTCCTGGACTTCGGCATCGCCCGGGCCGCGGACGAGTCGAGCATCACCCAGCACGGCATGCTGGTGGGCACGGTGCTCTACATGAGCCCCGAGCAGGTGCGCGGGGACGAGCTCGACGCGCGCAGCGACATCTTCTCCCTGGGCGCGGTGCTCTACCACGTCATGACCGGGCACCTGCCCTACCCCGGCGACTCGTTCCCCGAGGTCTGCATGGCGATCCTCGACGGGCCGCCCCGGCGCCG
>JASFWR010000030.1:0-16431 GCA_050049155.1 Planctomycetota bacterium
CGCCCGAGAACTCGTGGGGGAAGCGGTGGACGTGCCTCGGGTTGAGCCCGACGGCGTCCAGGAGCTGCATGGCCCGCAGCCGGCGCTGCCGGGGCCTGGCCAGCCGGTGGATCCGGAGCGGCTCGGCCAGGATCGAGGAGACGGTCTGCCGCGGGTCCAGGGACGCGTAGGGGTCCTGGAAGATCATCTGGATCCGGCGGCGGAAGGGCGCGCGCTGGCGAGCCGTGAGCGCGCTGATCTCCTCGCCCTCGAAGAGCACCTCGCCGGAGGTGGGCGGGTGGAGCCCGACGATGGTCCGGGCGCAGGTGCTCTTGCCGCAGCCGGACTCGCCCACGAGCCCGAGGGTCTCGCCGCGGGCGAGGTCGAAGGACACCCCGTCCACCGCCCGCAGCACCTGCGGCTGGCCGCCGAGGAGCCCGGGCTGGCCGACCTCGAAGTGCTTGTGGAGGTCGCGGACCTCGAGCAGGGGGGCGCTCATCGCTCACCTCCGAAGGAGCGGGGCAGGGCGTCCTGCTCGACGCAGGCGGAGCTGCGGTCGCCGCCGAGGTCCGCGAGCGGCGGCGCCGCCGACTCGCAGCGGGCCGTGGCGAACTCGCACCGCGGGCGGAAGGCGCAGCCGGCGGGCAGGTCCGCCAGGTCCGGCGGCGAGCCGGTGATCGAGTCCAGGGCGGCGTCGGTGTCCCCGCTCAGCCTGGGCACGCTGCCCAGCAGCCCGCGGGTGTAGGGGTGCCGGGGGTCGTCGAAGAGCTCGACGGCGCCGG
This sequence comes from Planctomycetota bacterium, assembly GCA_050049155.1. Taxonomy (GTDB): domain Bacteria; phylum Planctomycetota; class UBA1135; order UBA1135; genus Saltatorellus. The sequence continues at coordinate 762 of JASFWR010000030.1, forward strand.
CGGTCTCCACGAGGCGGCCGGCGTACATGACGTTGACCCGGTCGCTCATGCCCGCCACGACGCCGAGATCGTGGGTGACCAGGACGATGGCGGTGCCGTGCTCGTGCTGGAGCTGCTGCATGAGCTCGAGGATCTGCGCCTGGATCGTCACGTCCAGGGCGGTGGTCGGCTCGTCCGCCAGGAGGATCCTCGGGCGGCAGAGCAGCCCCATGGCGATCATCACCCGCTGGCGCATGCCGCCGGAGAGCTCGTGGGGGTACTGGTCCAGGCGCCGCTCGGGCTCGGGGATCCCCACGTCCGCCAGGCCAGCGGCGGCCCGCCGGCGCGCCTCGCGCCGGGAGATCCGCTCGTGCACCTCCAGCACCTCCGTGAGCTGCCGCCCGATGGTGAGCAGCGGGTTCAGGGAGGTCATGGGGTCCTGGAAGATCATCGAGATCTCGTTCCCGCGGACCCGGCGCAGCTCCTCGTCCCCGAGGGCCAGGAGGTCCCGGTCGCCGAAGCGCAGGGCGTCGGCCTCGACGACCCCCGGGGGGCTCGGGATCAGCCCCATGAGGGCCAGGTTCGTGACCGACTTGCCCGAGCCGGACTCGCCCACGAGGCCGAGGGTCTCGCCCTCGTCCAGGGTGAACGAAACGCCGTCCACGGCGCGCACGACGCCGTGGTGGGTCTCGAAGCGGACCCGCAGGTTCCGGACGTCCAGGATGGGCATCAGGTCTTCCCCCTGAGCTTCGGGTCGAGGGCGTCCCGCAGGCCGTCCCCGAGGATGTTCAGCGCGAGGAGCGTGGAGCCCATGGCGGCGGCCGGGAAGACCACCAGCCACCAGTAGATCTTGATGGGGTTGATCGCCTGGGTGCCGTCCACCGCCAACAGGCCCCAGCTGACCTTCGGCGGCTCGATCCCAAGCCCGAGGAAGGAGAGGAACGCCTCGAACAGCATCACGGCCGGGATCGTCAGGGTCAGGTAGACGATGACGATGGAGAGGACGTTGGGGACGATGTGGGCCAGGAGGATCCGGGTGGTGGACGCCCCGATGACCCGCGCGGCCTCGATGAACTCGGTGTTCTTCAGGCTGAGCACCTGGCCGCGGACGACGCGGGCCATGGTCAGCCAGTAGATGGCGCCGATCACCAGGAAGAAGATCTTCTCCCGGTCGATGCCGAACTGGTCCTCGAGCTCCGTGCGGTACTCGTTGACCACGGTGATCAGGAAGATCACCACGAAGATGAAGGGGATCGAGTAGAGGACGTCGACGATCCGCATCATCAGGTTGTCGACGCGCCCGCCCATGTAGCCCGAGAAGGCGCCGTACAGCACGCCGATCAGCAGCGAGCACAGGGACGCGATGATCCCGACGATGATCGAGGTGCGGCTGCCCCACACGATGCGGGCGAGCAGGTCCCGGCCCTGGCCGTCCGTCCCCATCCAGTTCCCCGTCTGCCAGAGGCCGAAGGTCGCGATCCGCGCGCGGCGCAGGGCGCGGTCCATGGAGCCCACGAGCCCCTTGAACTCCCAGTAGCCGTCCTCGTGTCGCGTCTCGAGGTACGCGACCCCCGGGATCGGCGCGGCCTCGAGGGAGGCGGCGAGGCGCCGGCCGAGGTCCATGGACTCCACGCCCTCGAGGAGCTCGGCGTCCGCCGACTGGGCGCCGACCGGCGTGCCCTCCCAGTCCACCGCCGCCGAATCGGGCAGGAGCGTGCCGTCCAGGAGCACCGCCGTGGGGAGCGCCGCGGCCTCGTCCTGCAGGCGGTAGCGCACCACCCAGTCCCCGAGGCCGGGCGCGGGCTCCGCCCTGCGCAGGAACACGCGCACCGAGCGGCCGCGCACCTCCACCGACCACCCGGCCACCCGGTCGGCGGGGAAGGGGGCGCCCTCGGGGGTCGCGAGCCGCAGGGAGTGGATCGTCCCGGTGGGCTCCCCGTCCCAGCCGCGCAGGGCCCAGCAGTCCGCGGAGCCCGCGTACCCGCCGGGGCGGTAGTCCACCTCGGGGGCGTCGCCCTCGAGCATCGGGACCGAGGCGTAAGCCTCGAGCCCGTCTCCCTCGTCGGCGGGGTGCACCTCGAGGACGGCGTGGCGGCCGCTGACCTCCGCGAGGCGCGCGCGGGCGGCCTCGGCGCCGGCCTCGTCCGCGACGGCGACGATGGCCGTGGAGCGGTGGCGCCAGCCGTCGTTCCACAGGTTGCGGACCGAGCGGGTCGTGGCGGCCCCCCGGTCCGGGGCCTTGGCCGGCGGGGCGGGGGCGCTCCAGAACCACTCCGGGGTCCCGGGCTCGTCGCGCAGGGAGATGGCCTTGGGGGAGGGGATCGGGAGGAAGGGCGCCAGCAGCGAGACGCCGCCGAAGGCGGCGAGGAACAGCAGCGCGAGGAACGCGGCGCGGTTCCGGCGCAGCCGCCGCCACGCGTCCGTCCACAGGCTCTCGCCCTTGAACTGGCGCGCCTCCTTCGTGAGGCGGGAGAGCTCGGCCTCGTCGATGGACCAGCGGGAGTCGCGGGGGCGGTCGCTCACCTCACTCGTCCTCCAGCTTGATCCGCGGGTCGAGCAGCGTGTACGCCATGTCGACCACGGTGTTGAGGGTGTAGACGAGCACCGTGAACAGGATCGTCACGCCCATGGCGAGCGTGTAGTCCCGGTTGGTGGCGGCGTTGATGAAGTGCGAGCCGGTACCCGGGATGAAGAAGATCTTCTCGATCACCAGGCTGCCCGTGAGGATCCCCGCCGTCGCAGGGCCCAGGTACGACACCACCGGGAGCAGCCCGCCCTTCAGGGCGTGGCGCATGACCACCGTGCGCGGGGCGAGGCCCTTGGCGTGGGCGGTCCGGATGTAGTCGGCGCTCAGGGTCTCGAGCATGCCGGTCCGCGTGAGGCGCGCGATGTACGCGGCGAACACGAGCCCGAGGCAGAACCCGGGCAGGAGCATGTGCTGGATCGTGCCCCAGCCCGCCACCGGCAGCAGCGGGATGAGGAACACGAGCAGGATCACCAGGAAGCTCGCGATCACGAAGTTCGGGAGCGCGATGCCCCCGGTGGCCGCGATGCGCAGGCTGAGGTCGAGCCCCGAGCCCGGGCGCAGGGCCGAGGCGATGCCCGCCGAGACGCCCAGGGCGATGGCGAACATCATCGACAGCACCCCGAGCAGGGCGGAGATCGGGAGGCTCTCCTCGAGGATGTCGTTGACCGTGAAGTCCTTGTAGCGGAACGACGGGCCGAAGTCCCCGGTGAGGACGCCGCCGAAGGCGCGGGTGGGCTCACCGTCCGCGTCCTCCGAGCGCCAGAGGGAGAAGCCGCCCTCCTCGTCGAAGGCTGCCAACGCCCGCCCGTCGTCCAGGTTGAAGGGCCCGACGTACTGCAGGTACTGGCGCCACAGCGGCCAGTCCAGGTGGTAGCGCGCCTTGATGTTCGCCTCGATCACCGGGTCGAGCTTGCGCTCTCCGTCGAAGGGGCCGCCCTTCACCGAGTGCATCAGGAAGAACGACACGGTCATCACCGTGGAGACGGTGATGACGAACCAGAGGAAGCGGCGCGCGAGGAAGCGGAGCACGGGTCAGTCGCCTCCCTCTGCGTCGGCGCGCCGGCGGCCCTTGGGGTGGGCGGGGGGGTAGAGGCCCTCGCGCGGGCCCCAGGCGTCCACCGGCTCCATGTCGTCCCGACCGGCGTGGCCGGCGCGCTTGGCGGCCAGCTCCTCGTCGTCCATCCAGTACCAGAACTTCGGGAAGTGCTCGTCCTTGACGTTGGGGAAGTAGCCCCCGAGGCGCGGGCTGAAGGTGGTCTGGGTGACGTAGTTGTAGATGGGGAGCACCGGGAGCTCCTCCACGAGGATGGCCTCCGCGTCCCGCAGCATGGCCATGCGCCTCGCGGGATCGAGCTCCGCGGCGGCGTCGCGCACCAGGGCGTCGTAGCGCGCGTTCCCCCAGCCGGTCTTGTTGTTCTCCCCGTCGGTCACGAAGAGGTCCACGAAGTTGTTGGGGTCCGCGTAGTCGCCGATCCAGGCGGAGCGCGAGACGTCGTAGCCGAGGTTCGACTGGGTGTCGAGGTACACCTTCCACTCCTGGTTCAGGAGCTTGGCGTTGATCCCGAGGTACTTGGACCACGCGTCCGCGATGACCAGCGCGATCTGCATGTGCGCGTCGGCCGTGTTGTAGTGGATCTCGATGGTCGGGAACGACTTGCCGCCCGCGCCGTAGCCGGCCTCCTCCATGAGCCGCTTGGCCTCGGCCACGTCCGCCTCGTAGCTGTCGCCGTGGGGCATGTCGGCGTTGGTGTAGCCGGCCAGGCCCGGGGGCACGAGGGCGTAGGCGGGGACCTGGCCCGCCTTGGTGACCTTCTCGCAGATGTCCTTGCGGGGGATCGTCAGCGACAGCGCGCGGCGCACCCGCGGGTCGTCGAGCGGGGGCTCGGTGACGTTGACCCGATAGAAGTAGGTGCCGAGGTAGGGGATCGGGTTGAAGTCCTCCCGCGGCATCAGCTCCTGGATGACGTTGGCCGGCGGCACGTCGATCCAGTGGCACTCGCCGGTGAGGTAGAGGTTGAGCGCCGTCGTGTACGACTCCACCGCCAGGGCGTCGACGGTCTCGAAGGCGACGTTGTCGGCGTCCCAGTAGCGCGGGTTCTTGCGGAACCGGATGCGGTCGTTGACGCGCCGGAACTCCACGACGTACGGCCCGTTGCAGACGATGTTCTCCGGGCGCAGCCACTCCTGCTGCCAGCGGTCGGGGAAGCGCTCCTTGGCCTCCTCGATGTTCCGCCGGTTGACCGGGAACATCGGGTAGAAGGCCATCAGCTCCAGGAAGAAGGGGGTGGGGGCCTTCAGGCGGAAGCGGAGCGTGTGGTCGTCCGGCGCCGAGATCCCCACGGAGTCGAACCCGTTCCTGGGCGCGCCGTCCTCCACCTCCGTGGTGAACGCCTCGGCGCCCTCCACGTACCACATCATGTAGGCGTACTCGGCCGCCGTGCGGGGGTCGAGGAAGCGCTCGAAGGACCACATGAAGTCGGCCGAGGTGACCGGGTCCCCGTTGCTCCAGAGGGCGTCCTGGCGGAGGTGGAACGTGTACTCGAGGCCGTCCTCGGACACCTCCCAGCGCTCTGCGACCCCCGGGAGGGGCTCCAGTGTCTCGGGGTGAGACACGAGCAGGCCCTCGAACAGCATCCGGATGGCCCGGCCCTCGGGGACCCCCGTCACGGTGGCGGGGTCCAGGGTCTGGACCTCCGTCCCGTTGTTGAAGACGAAGTCCGCGGGCTCCAGCCGGGCGCCCCGGGTGGCGTAGATCGCCCCCCCGAGGAGGCTCGCCAGGAGGGCGACGGGGATCACCTGGCGGGCGATGCGTTGGAGGGCCATGGGGGGCGCGGGAGCGGCGGGGACGGGGCGAGGGGGCCCCGAGTCTAGGGCATCTCGCCCCGCGCCGCGCGGCCCGGGCGGGGGAGGCGGCCGGCGGTGCGGCCCACGCGCGGCGCGGCCCTCGCGGGAGCGGGGGCGAGGGCGGGATCGGGGAGGTCGCCTGTCGCCTCGCGAGCCGGCGGCACTAAGGTAGGCCCGCGGAGGCGCTCCCGAGCGCCGCCGCACCCCATCCGAGTGTCTCCCCAAGACCCCATGCTCCGAACCATGCTCGAGTCCACGTCCTCCACCGCCACCCCCTGGCGCTCCGCCCTCGCCCTGGGCCTCGTCGCGGCGCTCGCCACGAGCCCCGCCGCCGTCGCCGGGGGCCTCGGGGACGACGCCGACGAGGCCGTCGCCGACCAGTTCCACCCGGCCAAGGGGGACGGCAAGGCGCCGCTCTACGGCGGGCGCGCGATCGTCCACATCCCGTCGCTGCCGGAGAACATGTGCTACCCGATCGAGAACTCGGCGGTCACCCGCCGGTTCCTCTACGAGACGCACGAGACCCTCCTGCTCCAGGACTGGTGGTCCCACGAGTACGTGCCGGACGCGGCCGCGTCCTGGGTCGAGGAGGACCTGGTGGTCCTGAAGGCCGACGCCCCCGCCGTGGAGGGGGAGATCTCCGCCCAGGTGGTCCGCCGCGGTGAGGGGGAGACCGGGCTCCGGGAGGTCCGGGCCGTCTACGGCACCATCACCGACGCCGGGGCCAACTGGACCATCTCGCCCGCCTCCAAGGGGTCGTCCATCTCCGCGCCGGTGCAGGTGCCCAAGGGCGCCGTCGAGCGCGTGGAGCGGGGGACCGTCTTCACGATCTCCCTCCGTGAGGGCGTGCGCTGGCAGCCCTCCCTCGTGTACTCCGCGGAGCAGGCGGCCAAGTACGGCGAGCAGTTCCTCGACGCGGCGGACGTCTACTACTCGTGGTCGATCTACCGTAATCCCGAGGTCAACTGCGACGAGAAGCGCTTCCAGTTCGAGAAGATCGTGGACTGCCAGGTCGTCGACGACCTGACGGTGCGCTTCTTCTACGAGAAGCAGTACGCCTACGCCCTCGAGTCCGTCGGCACGTCCCTGACCCTGCTGCCGGCCCACATCTACGACCTCACGGACCCGCAGTGCCCCGACCACGACGCGGGCGCGTCGCTCTCGAAGCAGGCCGAGCACCTCAACAAGAACCCCCACAACAAGCTCTGGGTGGGCCTCGGCCCGTACCAGGTCACCGAGTGGACCCAGCAGTACGTGGAGGCCCAGCGCTTCGTCGGCGCGGACGGCAAGCCGGCCTACTTCGACGCGGCCACCCGCCCGGGTTACTTCGACACCATCCGCTGGCGCTACATCGACAACGACGAGGCGGCCATGAACGCGCTGCTCAACGGCGAGGTCGACTGGTTCGAGCGGGTGAAGTCGGAGGACTACTTCAACGGCCGAGCCACCAGCGAGTCCTTCGAGGAGGACTTCTACAAGGGCTTCTTCTACCTCGGGACCTACGGGTACACGGGCTGGAACCTGTACCGGCCGCAGCTCAAGGACATCGCCGTGCGCAAGGCCATCGCCATGGCCTTCGACTTCCAGGGCTACCTGAAGACCCAGTACAACGGCCTCGCGCGCCAGATCACCGGGCCGGTCCCGTACCAGAGCGCTGGCTACCCCCGGGACATGGCGGCGCTGCCCTACGACCCCGACGGCGCCCTGGACATGCTCGAGGACGCCGGCTGGTACGACCGGGACGGCAACGGGATCGCCGACAAGGACGGCGTGGAGCTCGAGATCGAGTTCCTGTACCCCAGCGGCAACGACGCCTCGAAGATCTTCGGCATCGCCCTGCAGTCGGCGGTCGAGGACCTCGGCATCAAGATCAACCTCGCCTCCCTGGAGTGGGCGACCTTCCTGGAGCGCATCAAGTCCCGGGAGTTCGACGCCTGCAACCTGGCCTGGGTGCCGCCCCTCGAGTCCGACCCCGAGCAGCTGTGGCACTCCAAGTGGGGCGCCAGGGACAAGAAGTCCTCCAACAACGCCGGGGTCATGGACCCGAACGTCGACGCCATGATCGAGGGGATCCAGGCCGAGGTCGACCGTGAGGCCCGCATGGGCCTGTGGCGCGAGTTCCACCGCTACATCTACGAGGACGTGCAGCCCTACATGTTCATGTACAACGTCCCCCGCAAGTTCGGCGCCTCGCTGAAGGTCCGCGGCATCCGGCACTCGGCCATCGACCCGGGCTACGTGATCCGCGACTGGTACTTCGTGGACCCCTCGGTCAAGGGGACCCGCGCCACCCTCGAGGAGTGACCCGAAGGCGGCGGGGGCGGTGACGCGGCGGGGGGACCTCCCGCGCGGATCCGAACACCCGCTCCGGGGATTCCCCCGGGCCCCGACGAAAATGCGGCGGCCCCGTGTCCGGTACGGCTCGACACGGGGCCGCCCCTGTTGTCTCATGTCGCCCTCCAAAGGCGCCCCCGCTCACCACCGAGTCCCTTCCCCCCGTGCTCGCCTACATCCTGCGCAGACTCCTGCTGATGATCCCGACGACGATCGGGGTCACGCTGGTGATCTTCTCGCTGTACCACATCGCCCCGGGCGACCCGGCGCTGATCGCGGTCGGCAGCCAGAGCGACGCGGACCTCGGGGCGGCGAGCGACAACGAGTCGCAGATCGACAAGTTCCGGCGGGAGCACGGCCTGGACCGGAACATCGCCGTCCAGTTCCTCGACTACGTGGGGCCGTTCAACCTGAGCGCCGACGGGCACCCGTGGTTCAGCTCCCCGCGGACCGAGCGGGTGGTGGAGGAGCAGGAGGTCCCCGGGGCGGACGGCCGGACCATCGCCGAGGGGCGCCCGATGCCCATCGAGCACCTCTACGAGACCTCCGACGAGGAGCGCGCCACCCTCGACGGGCTGGTGAAGGTCCTGGTGGACCCGACCTCCGAGGAGGGCGGGGACGCCGCGGCCGCCAGCGCCACCCTGGTGGAGTTCGCCGCCGGCTCCCCCGGCCAGCGGGACAAGGCCCTGGCCCGCATCTTCCAGGGGCTCTTCGAGCAGCGCCTCGCCGGCCCCACCCAGCAGCCGGCGATCGAGCGGGTCACGGGCTGCCTCGCGGCCGTGACGGGCGAGCGGCCCGAGCTCGCGCCCGAGCTGACCGAGCGCGACGGGGCCCGCCACGAGGTCCGCCGCTGGTTCGCCTGGTACTACGGCGACGGCGGCGGGGACCGGACCACCAACTCGGGGGAGAAGCCCTACGGGGGCCTGCTCGCCTTCGACCTCGGCGAGGAGATGCAGTCGGGCCAGTCGGTGCGCGAGGAGATCCTCAAGCGCCTCGAGGTCACCGTCCCCCTGAGCCTGGTGGCGGTCCTGCTCTCCTACATCATCGCGCTGCCCCTGGGGATCGCGAGCGTCCGCAGGCAGGGCACGGCGGTGGACGGCGGGCTGACCATCGTGCTCTTCGTGCTCTACTCGATCCCCACGTTCTGGGCCGGCCTGATGCTGGTGCTGATCTTCGGGAAGACCGGGGCCGACCTGCTCCCGATCCTGGGCCTGCACGACAAGGACGCCGACCCCGCGAACACCCTCGCGTACGCGTGGGACACGGTGCTGCACTGCATCCTGCCGATCCTGACGCTCACCTACGGCAGCCTCGCCTACCTGTCGCGGCAGATGCGGGCGGGCATGCTCGACGTCATCCGTCAGGACTACATCCGCACGGCGAAGGCCAAGGGCCTGAGCGACGACCGCGTCGTCTACCGCCACGCCCTGCGGAACTCGATGATCCCGGTGCTGACGCTGCTGGCCTCGATCCTCCCGATCCTCATCGGCGGCTCGGTCATCGTCGAGTTCATCTTCGACATCCCCGGCATGGGCAAGTACGCGTACGAGGGCCTCCTCCGCCGCGACTTCTCCATCGTCATGGCCACGACCATCTTCGTGGGCGTCATGACCCAGCTCGGCATCCTGCTGTCGGACATCGCCTACTCCCTCGTCGATCCCCGGATCCGCCTCCACTGATGGCCGAAGAAGTCAGCAACGACGGGGCCGGTGCGCGCAAGCCGAGCTTCAACGACATGCCGCCGGACGAGTCCGGCTTCGCGTCGGAGTACTCGAAGGACTACTGGGACCTGGTCTTCGAGCAGCTCGGCAAGCGGACCCTCTTCAAGGTCGGGGTGGCGATCCTCACCCTGCTCTACGGGGTCGCGATCTTCGCCCCCGTGATCGCCAACGACCGGCCCTTCAAGGTCGAGTCCGTGGACCTCAAGGGCTACGGCAGCGCCCTGCGCATCCTGCGCCCCATGGCGACCACTGCGAACCGCCTCGCGGAGCAGACCGACGAGGCCTTCGCGGCGACCCTCGCGGACGCGGCCCCCGGGGCGCCCACCACCCGCGCCGCCGCGGCCCGGGTGGAGTTCGAGGCCGCCCGGCTGCGCCTCGAGACCATGCGCTCCATGCTCCCGGAGGACGCCGAGGGGCCGCTCGACGACTTCGAGCAGCACTTCGCGAGAGGGGCCGATCTCCTGGACGCGGGGGACGACGAGGCGGCCGCCGCCGAGTTCGGCGAGGCCAAGACCGTGGCCCGCGCGCTCCGCAAGGACCTCAAGGCCCTGGACCCGGCGAAGCCGGACGCCGGCGGCGCCCCCCTCATCAGCCGCACCGAGCGCCCGCTCCTGGAGTCGATCGCCGCCTGGGAGGTCGTGCTCATGGTGCTCTGGCTCCTGTGGGCCAGCTGGCCCCTGTGGAACCGGCTCTGGAACGGCGTGGTCCTCGGGGGCGACCGGGAGCGGATCCGCCGCGCGCGGCGCGTGAAGCTGGCCGCCTGCTTCGGCCTCGCGATCCTCTCCAGTGTCCTGTGGCGGACCACCTTCGGACCCACCGCGGAGTTCGACTTCGCGACCCACAAGCAGGGCATCACCGACGGCTCGGTGGTGCTGCTCGCGAAGGGCAAGACCACCCAGGACCTGGTGGACGGCCCCGAGGCCGCGGCCGGCGCCCTGGTCTGGCCCATGGTCCCCTTCGGCTACGACGAGCTCCACGCCGACGAGAAGTTCCGGCCGCCCACCTGGACCGCCAAGAGCGCCCGTGACCCCGAGACGGGGCTGCCCCTGGACCTGGTGGGCAAGGAGCTCACGGGCGGGCTCGCGCCCGCGGAGGTGGCCATCGAGGTGCGCGCCGGCGAGCCGGCCCTCAACGCCGCCTCGCGCCACCCGCTCGGCACCGACGAGAGCGGCCGCGACGTGCTCAGCCGGATGATCTGGGGCGGGCGGGTCAGCCTGTCCGTGGGCATCCTCTCGGCGGCGCTGCTCACGATCATCGGCGTGATCATCGGGTCCCTCGCCGGCTACTTCGGCGGCTGGGTGGACATCGGGATCATGCGGGGCATCGAGATCCTCCAGTCGATCCCGGCCTTCTTCCTGATCCTTCTGGCCCTGGCCTTCACGGACCCCGAGACCGTGCCGCCCATGTTCGCGATCGTGCTGGTCATCGCCATCGTGCGGTGGACGGGCGTGGCGCGCCTGGTGCGCGGCGAGTTCCTGCGCCTGCGGGAGCAGGAGTTCGTGGTCGCCTCCCAGGCCCTCGGCTTCACCTCCCGCCGCACGATCTTCCGGCACGTGCTGCCCAACGCCATGTCGCCGGTCCTGGTGGCCGCGGCGTTCTCCGTGGCGGCGGGCATCCTCACCGAGTCGGCGGTGTCGTTCCTCGGCTTCGGCATCCGCGAGCCAGACGCCTCGTGGGGCGCCATCGTGAACGAGTCGCGCAACCCGGAGAACTGGTGGATCCAGATGTTCCCGGGCGTGGCGATCTTCGTCACGGTCACCTGCTACAACCTCGTCGGCGACGCGATCCGCGACGCCATGGACCCCAAGATGAAGGTCTGATGGCGGACGCGAAGCACGACGAGAAGGAGCTCCTCCGCATCGAGGAGCTGAAGACCTACTTCCACACGGACGACGGGACGGCCAAGGCGGTCGACGGCGTCAGCTACGTGATCCGGCCCGGGGAGACCCTGGGCGTGGTGGGGGAGTCGGGCTCGGGCAAGAGCGTCACGGCGCTCTCGATCCTCCAGCTGCTCCCCATGCCCCCGGGCAAGTTCGAGGGCGGGCGGATCCTCTTCCGCGGCGAGGATCTGATCACCGCCGGCGAGCCGCGCCTTCGCGAGATCCGGGGCAACGAGATCGCGATGATCTTCCAGGAGCCCATGACGGCCCTGAACCCGGTGTTCACCGTGGGCAACCAGATCGCGGAGACGGTCCGGCTGCACCAGGGCCTCGACCCCGAGGCCGCGCGGGAGCGCTCCATCGAGATGCTCCGGCGCGTCGGGATCCCGGCGCCCGAGAAGCGCGTGGACGAGTACCCGCACCAGCTGTCGGGCGGCATGCGGCAGCGCGTCATGATCGCGATGGCCATGGCCTGCGACCCCTCGCTGCTGATCGCCGACGAGCCGACCACGGCCCTCGACGTCACGATCCAGGCGCAGATCCTCGACCTCATCAAGGAGCTCCAGGAGGAGGCGGGGATGAGCGTGCTGCTCATCACCCACGACCTCGGCGTCGTCGCGGAGACCGCCCACCACGTGGCGGTGATGTACGCGGGGCGCGTGGTGGAGTACGCCTCGGCGGACGAGATCTTCGACCGGCCGCGGCACCCGTACACCATCGGTCTCATGCGCTCGCTCCCCGACCTCGCGGTGGCCGGCGAGCGGCTGACGACGATCCCCGGCATCGTCCCCAGCGCCACCAACTTCCCCACGGGCTGCCGCTTCCGGACCCGCTGCCCCCTGGCCACGGACCGCTGCGCCAGCGAGGTGCCCCCGCTCACGGCGGTCGAGGCCGGCTCCGAGCACACGGCCGCGTGCCACCACCTCGAGCAGGCCCAGGAGCTCTGATCCGATGACCAGCGCGAACCAAGACCCGGGCGCGGCCCCGCTCCTCGAGGTCCGGGGGCTCAAGAAGCACTTCCCCATCCGCCGGGGCGTGCTCCAGCGGCACGTGGGAGACGTGAAGGCCGTGGACGGGCTGGACTTCAGCCTGGGGCGCGGCGAGACCCTCTCGCTGGTGGGGGAGTCGGGCTGCGGCAAGACCACGGCGGGGCGCTCGACCCTGCGCCTCATCGAGCCCACCGCCGGCGAGGCGATCTACCGCCCGGGGGACGGCTCCGAGGTGGACCTGTTCCAGCTCGGCCAGCGCGAGATGCGCGCCTTCCGCCGGGACCTGCAGATCATCTTCCAGGACCCCTACGCCTCCCTGAACCCGCGGATCACCGTGGGCAACGCGGTGGGCGAGGCGCTGCAGGTGCACGGCCTGGCGTCGGGCTCCGAGCTCCAGGACCGGGTCGCCGAGCTGCTCAAGAAGGTGGGCCTCCGCCCCGACGTCGCGAACCGCTTCCCGCACGAGTTCTCCGGCGGTCAGCGCCAGCGCGTCGGCATCGCGCGCGCCCTCGCGCTGCGGCCCAAGCTGATCGTCTGCGACGAGGCGGTCAGCGCCCTGGACGTGTCCATCCAGGCGCAGGTGATCAACCTGCTCAAGGACCTCCAGGAGGAGTTCGGGCTCTCCTACATCTTCATCGCCCACGACCTCTCCGTGGTGCGCTACATCTCCGACCGCGTGGCCGTGATGTACCTCGGCCGCATCGTCGAGATGGGCACGGTGGACCAGGTGTTCGACGACCCGCAGCACCCGTACACGCGGGCGCTGCTCTCCGCGATCCCGCGCGCCGACCGCTCGGCCCGCCGCGAGCGGATCCCGCTCACTGGGGACGTGCCCTCGCCGATCTCCCCGCCGTCGGGCTGCTACTTCCACACCCGCTGCCCCGTGGCCGAGGCCGGCCGCTGCGACAGCGCCTACCCGGACACCCGCGCCGTGGGCGCGGACGGGCACGTGGCGGCCTGCCACCTGGCCGAGCCGGTGGGCTGACGGCCCGAGGGGAGCAGGGCCGCGGGGGGAGGCGGTCCCGGGCGCGGCGGAACCCGTCGCCGGGGCCGGCCCGAGACAGGCCCCGCAGGAGATTTCGGACGGAGGCTCGCCCGCCGGCGGGCCGCGGGCGAAGGTGAGGGGGATGGCGGACACCACCTCCACTGAGCGGCCGACGATCGGCCCCGACCAGTACCCGGCGCCCGGGGGCAGCTCCTGGCTCCAGGGGCTGATCGGGATGGTGCGGTGGTCGGTGCTCAAGGGCCCCTCCACCGTCGCCGACCGCCGGCTGAGCGAGGTCAACCTCCACTGGCTGATCCACCTCCGCTGGGCGGCGATCGCGGGGCAGCTCATCACCATCCTCGTGGTGCGCTACGGGCTGGACGTGGACATCTCCCTGCCGGCCCTGTTCGCGGTCCTCGCGGTGGAGTTCGGGACCAACGCGGGCCTGCTGGTGTTCCAGCGACGCGAGCTGCTCCTGCGTGAGGCGGACTCGGAGGAGCAGCCCAACGCCTTCACGGACCGGCGGCTCCAGCTCGTCAAGCTCGGCGTGACCCTGCTGGACATCGCGCTGCTGTCGACCCTGCTCTCCCTGACGGGCGGGGCCTCGAACCCCTTCTGTGGGTTCCTGCTCGTGCACGTGGCCCTGGCCTCCGTGCTGCTCCCGCTGCGGCACTCCCTGGTTGCGGTGGGGGCGCTCGCCCTGGCCATGATCGTGATGATGGACCGCGCGGTGGCGGTGCCGGCCCTCGATGCCAGCCCGTTCCTCCGCGGCTGGGGGACGGTGACCGCCCTGTCCCTCACCTCGCTGCTCACGGTGCTGTTCGTGAACCGCGTGGTGTCGACCCTGGCCACCCGGGCCCAGGAGCTGGAGTCCGAGCGCGGCCGCCGGGAGCGGCAGCGGCACCTCGAGGCGCTCGGCACCCTGGCGGCCGGCGCGGCCCACGAGCTCGGGACGCCGCTCTCCACCATCGCCCTGGTGGCGAAGGAGCTCGAGCTCCAGCTCGAGCAGGAGGCGGCGGTCGGCGACGAGGTGACCGCCGACGCGCGGCTGATCCGGGACGAGGTCGCGCGCTGCCGGCGGATCCTGAACCGGATGTCGGCGACGGCTGGCGATCGGGTGGGCGAGTCGCTGACCACGATGTCCGCGCGCGAGCTCGCGGAGACCATCGTGGGGGAGATGGCCGCCGCCGACCGCGTGGAGGTGGACGTCATGGAGGTGCCGGACGGCGCGGCGCTCGAGCTCCCCCGCGACGGCCTCGCCACGGCGATCCGCGCCATCGTTCAGAACGGGATCGACGCGTCGCCGCCCGGCGCGACCGTGCGCCTGCGGGTGGTGCGCGAGGAGTTCGCGCTGATCGTGACCGTGGGCGACCGTGGGTCGGGGATGACCGCCGAGGAGGCCGAGCGCGCGCTCGAGCCCTTCTTCACCACGAAGGACGTGGGCAGCGGCATGGGGCTCGGGCTCTACCTCGCCAGCTCGTTCGTCGAGGACCTCGGTGGCAACATCGAGATCCACTCGGCGCCCGGGCTCGGGACGGTCGTGGGGCTCGTGCTGCCCCTCGCGAAGACGGGCGAGCTGTCCGTGGCGACGCAGGCGCACGCCTTCTGACGGACAAAGTGTCGCAGGTCGGGGCGCGTGGCTGCCGGCCCGCGCCCTCGAGGGCTGCGGTCATTCGACGCAGTGGCGCGCGGTCGCCTGCGAGGAATTGCCACAGCACATATCGTGGAAGTGGGGAATCCGCTGATCCCCCGCCTCCCGCCGCGCGAAGACGCGCCGACACAGGAGGACCCCCGTGACCATGACCGAACTCTCTATGGATGCCGCCGCGGCCCCGAACCTCGACGCGAGGTCGATGCTGATCGTCGACGACGACGAGATCTTCCGCGAGCGACTCGCCCGCGCGCTCCGTGAGCGCGGCTTCGAGGTGCGCACGGCGTCCGGCTACGACCAGGCCGTCGCCCTCGCCCAGTCCGAGTCGCCCGAGTACGCCGTGCTCGACCTCCGCATGCCTGGCAAGGGCGGCCTCGAGGTCCTCCGCGCGCTGAACGGGATCGACGGCGGCACGCGCGCCATCATCCTCACCGGCTATGGGGCCATCGCGACGGCGGTGGAGGCCGTGCGCCTCGGCGCCGTGAACTTCATCCCGAAGCCCGCCGACGCCGACGACGTCGTGGCCGCCTTCGAGAAGTACGAGCGCGGGGACGCCGCCGACGGTCCGGCCGTCACCTCGTCCTACAGGGCGCCCTCGCTCGCCCGCATGGAGTGGGAGCACATCCAGCGCGTGCTCTCCGACTGCGGCGGCAACATCTCCGAGTCGGCCCGCCGCCTCGGGATCCACCGGCGCTCGCTCCAGCGCAAGCTGCAGCGGAACGCCCCCCAGGAGCGCGGCAAGATCTGAGCCGCCCCACCC
>JASFWR010000261.1:0-5405 GCA_050049155.1 Planctomycetota bacterium
TCGGCTCGCGCCTGCTGGACGAGGACGCGCGGGTCCGGCGGAGCGACCTCGGCGACTGGGAGCGAGCCGGCTTCCTCGACGTGGCGGCCACGGTCCACGCGCCGGACGCCGAGACGGCGGCGTTCCTCCTGGAGCTGCACCTGGAGGCGGGGCCCTTCATCACGTTGCCTCCCTCGGAGCGGGCCGCCCTCGCCGGGGCCGTGACGGTGCACGAGGCGCTGACCCTCGACCTCGACGGGCCGCCGGACGCGCCCGAGGGGCTCGTCGGCTGGTTCCACTCGGACGAGGGGCCGTGCGGGGTCCAGGTGACCTGCAACGGGGCCGCGGCGGCCGCCGGGGTGGTGGACCTCGGGGCCGCGGTGGGCGGTCCGGCCGCGTTCGCCTTCGAGGTCCCGCGGGGTCTCCTGGACGCCGACCCGACGTTCCGTCGCTCCATGACCAACGAGCTGCGGCTGCGCTGCAAGCGGCCCGGCCTGCCCGACCGCAGCACCGGGCTCAAGCTGACCTTCGACCCGCTCGATGGCCGCTGAGGCGCTGCGCTGGATGGCGGCCGGGGGACTCCTCCTGGCCGCCGGTTGCGTGTCCGGGCCCTCCCTGCTGGACGAGGCCGGGCCCCTGGTGGAGGCCATGGAGCCCCAGGTGGCCGCGGCCCTCGGGGCGGAGTCCCTCTCCTCCGTTCGGCTCGGCGAGCTCCACGGGAGCGCCTCCGTGCCGGCGGCGTGCATCGGGCCGAATCGGATCTACCTCCACCCGGACCTCCAGGCCCTGCCGCGCTCGATGCTGCTCTGGGCCGTGACCCACGAGCTCGCCCACCTGCACCACTCCCGCCCGCCGCTGCCCTGGCCCATGGGGCTGATGGACGACCTCGTGGAGGAAGCCGAGGTGGAGCTCCTCTCGGGGGATCTCCTGCCGGGCCTCGAGCGCGCGGCGCGCCGGGTGCGCCACCCCGAGGTGCGTTGGCTCGTGGACCGGGTGCGGCGGGCGCGTTCGGAGCGCGGCGGGACCGGCACTTCGGAGCGGCTCAACGGTCCGGCAGGGTGAGCCAGCTGGGCTGTCTCGTTGCACTGGCCCGCAGGACTTCTCTGCTGAGCGGTCTCGCTGAACGGGCCCGCCGGACTGGCCCGCCGGACTGGCCCGCCGGGCTGGCCCGCGCCAGCCGCTGGCTCAGGCGGGCGTCGAGCGCCCGAGGCCGCCCGCCCGTCGGGCGGCGCGGGCGTCCGAGAGGACGCGCTCCAGCTCGTCGAGGTAGCGGGTGAACGCGCGTCGGCCGTTGGCGGAGAGCTGGGCCTGGGTGTTGGAGGAGCGACCGCCGCCGGTCCTCCGGACCCGGATCAGGTCCGCCTCCTCGAGGACCTTCAGGTGGCGGCTCAGGTTACCGTCGGTCAGGCCGCAGAGCGACCGCAGCTCCGAGAAGGACCTGCCCCCCGCCTCGCTGGAGACCGCGGTCAGGATGGACAGGCGGGCGCGCTCGTGGAGCACGCGGTCGAGGCCCTCGTAGGAGTAGTCGCCGTCAGTCATCGCCTTGGGAGAGGTGCAGGTCGCGCAGGATCGCAGCGGCGACCAGCTGGCCGCCGCCGAAGGTGAGGCCCATGGGCCACGGGGACGACAGGCCCGCCATGGAAGCGTGGGCCATCACGCCGCCGGCCACCAGATAGAAGATGCCCAGGAGTCGGATCGGGCCCGGGAGATAGGGGGCGGTGGACAGCATCCCGACTCCGAAGAGCATGGTCCAGACCCCTGGGAGGACCTCCGCGCGGTCCCAGAGCAGGGGCGCCAGGGCGAGGCCCACCACGAGCGCCGGGACGAGCTGGCCCGTGGTGATGGAGGCGGAGCGCCCCGGGAGGCTCCTCCACCGGATCCAGAGGTCCACCAGCGAGGCCAGGGCGCAGACGGCCGCCACGCCGAGCCAGACGAGGGCGTGGGTCCGGCCGTCGATGCGGTCCCAGAGGAGCCACTCGCCGCCGGCCACGGCCATGGCCGTGACCGCCTGCCCGGCGGCGATCTCCGACCGGTAGCCGCGGAAGAACGCCGACCTCGCCACCTGGCTGTGGATGTCGGCGACGCGCCGGAGCGCGTCCTCCACCTCGCGGTCGGACTCGGGGGTCATGGGTCCACGGTCACGGTCCGGGGGGAGGCTGTCAAGCGCGGCTCCACGGCCCGCGCGGTCCGACCCGAGCTGGGAGGGCGGCTCCCCGTTCCATGGGCGCCCTGACGTGGGAGCGCCGGACAGGGGGATCTGGACGCGGGCCCCCGGACGCGGGCCCCAGGCGCAGACCCCCGGACACGGGCATCCTGAAGAGGGACTCCAACGGGAACCCGGACGAGGGGAACCGAACCGCTGTCCCTGGACGCGGAGCCTCCGACGTGCGTCCACCGCGACGGGTCCACCGCGACTGGGCCGCGGCGTCGGGCGGGAGGCCGGGCTCAGCGGGACGCGGGCGGCCCGTCCCCTCGGGCGCCGGATCGGTCCACGGGGGGCTCGGGCCTCGTGGCGCCCGGGGGCGGGCCGCCGAGAAAGACCCCGACCAGCTCCCGGTCGCCCCGCAGGACGAGGGTGCCGTTCCAGCCGGAGATCTTCCCCCACATGCGCTTGCGCTCCTTCGGCGGGCTCCCGAACACGTTGGCGGTGACCACCTGCTGGTACCCGTCCGGAGAGGCCACGCAGACCCGCATGAAGCCGCTCATGCCGTCCTGGATCAGCAGGTAGGGGCCCACCTGGATCATGTGGCCGCGGCCGAAGTAGGGGTCGCTGCCCGTGGACCACTTCTCCTGGCCCTTCAGGTCGTAGCACCTGAGGCCCCCCTGGCCGCGGCGCAGGCGGGAGACGTTCGTGTTCTCGTTGGCGAGCAGGTAGATGTGCTCGCCGATCACCACGGGGGGGTGCAGCTGGGAGCCCTTCTCCAGGCGGAACTCCTCGTGCAGGGAGAAGCCGTCGCCGTTGCGCTCCACGCGCAGGAGCTTCGTGCCGCCCGCGTAGCCGCCCGTCACCACGAGGCGCTCGCCGTCGACCCGCACCGGGGGCGGGACGGGGACGTTGGTGAGCAGGGTCTCGTGCCGCCAGCGGAGCTCGCCGGTGCGCGGGTGGAAGGCGCTGATGAGCACGGGGGCGGGGCTGTTCTCGCCCCCGCCCTGCTCGGCGCAGGAGAGGAAGAGGAGCAGCTCCTCCCCGAGGAGCTCCATCAGGACCGGCTGGGACTGGCTGGTCCCGAGGCCGTCGGTGCGCCACGCGACCTCTCCCGTGTCCTGGTCCAGCGCCACGAGGCCCACGGCCTCGCCCAGGGCGGTGAGGATCACCAGGTCGCCGTACAGGACCGGGTCGGCGGAGTACCCGAAGTCCGGCATCTCGCCGCCGAGGTCGTCCTCGAGGTGGCGCTGCCACCGGGCCTCGTGGGTCCCGCGGTCCACGCAGTGGACACGCCCGAAGCCGCTGCAGAGGAAGACCGAGCGGTCGCTGACCGCGGGCGCCGTGCGGGAGCCAGCGGATTGCAGGCGGCCGGGCTCCGGGTAGGAGAAGGTCCATCGCGGGGACCCGTCCAGGATGCTCACGACCCGCAGGGTGTCGCCCACGCCGATCTCCCGGTCCAGCACGAAGGCGAGGCGATCCCGCACCGCCGCGCCGCCGTAGCCCGGCTCCAGGGGCACGCTCCAGACCGGGCTGAGGTTGGCCCTGGCGCGCCCGTACTCGGGGGTCAGGTCCTGGTCCTCCACGTAGTCCGACTCCGGCGGCGCCAGGAACTCGAGGATCTCCCGCCGATGGGGCCAGGAGAGCACGGCCCCCACGGTGAGGAGCAGCGCGAGGACCAGGAGCGAGCGTCGACGGAGCATGGGGCAGCCTCGCAGGTCCTCCCTGCGAGGCGTCCATGGTAGCGGCGCCGCCGGCCGACCGAGCCATGCCGGCTCCCGGAGGACGGAGGGCGGCTCCCGTGGCGAGACCGTGCGCGCCGTCAGCCGCCCACATGGAGCTGGGTCGCTTAGGTCGGCGCCTCCCGCCCGCGCTCGCGCCCGTGGCGGCGACGGTGGGGCGTGGCGCCACCCGCCGAGCAACCCTTGCCCGTCGAGCGGCGGCGCAGTGCGCGGCGCCTACACCACCATGCGCCAGCCGGCGGGGTCCTCGCGGCGCCCGCGGAGGAGGTCCTCGTAGGCAGCGCCGACGGCGGTGGCCACGGGCCCCGGGGCGGAGCGATGGAAGAGGGCCTCGCCGCGGTGCTCGACCCGCTGGATGTGGGTCGTGCCGGCGGCGGTCCCCGACGAGAACACCTCGCTGATCCGTCCCCAGTCCTCGTCGATGGCGAGGGGTGACTCCTCCGCCTCGATCCCGAGGTCTCCCGCGAGCCGCAGCAGCGTGTCCCGGGTGATCCCCGGCAGGATCGTCCCGCTGAGGGGCGGGGTGCAGAGGCGGCCGTCGCGCACGTACATCACGTTCATGCTCCCGGTCTCCTCGACCCAGCGCCGCTCCGTCGCGTCGAGCCAGAGGACCTCGTCGAGGCCCAGCTCCTGGGCGCGTCGGGTCCCGGCCATGGCCGCGGCGTAGTTCCCCGCGCACTTGCAGGCCCCCGTGCCGCCGGGGGCCGCGCGGGCGTGGTCGGGGACGGTGGTCAGGCGCACGCCCTCCCTCCGGAACAGCGGGTCCACCGGGAGCGCCGCCAGGAGCAGGTGGAACTCCGCGGCGGGCACGGGCGCGAGGCCGGGCTCGTCGCTGAACATGAGGGGCCGCAGGTAGAGGAACCCCGGGGCGTCGGGCACCAGGTTCGCGCGCTGGCGCACGAGCTCCCGGACCCCCTGAAGGAGCGCCTCCTCCGGGGGCGCCGGCATGCACATGCGCGCGGCGGAGCGCCCGAACCGGGCCAGGTGGTCGGAGGGGCGGAAGACCGCCACCTCGCCGTCCTCCTGACGGAGGGCCTTGAAGCCCTCGAAGATGGACTGGCCGTAGTGGAGGCCGAGGGCCATGGGGGACAATGCCAGGGACTCCGCCCGCGACCAGCGGAGCTCGGACCACGCCCCGTCCCGGAACGTGGCCTCCAGGCGATCGCCGGTGTCGGAGGCGTTGAAGCCGGGTGTGCGCTCACTCATGACCGCAGCTCCAGCCGCCCCCGGGGTCGATCCGAACGGGTGGTCTCGTCCAGGGGCACGGCGGAGGTGACCTCCACGAGGCGCCGGAGCTGACGGGCGAGGACCTCGGGCGACCGGGGCGGGGCCTCGGAGCCCCCGAGGACGACGTCGAGGTGGCGGCCGCAGCGGGAGGGCTGGGACTCCACGTGGTCGACGGCGAAGCCCCGCCGCTCGGCGAGGGCGAGGGCGCGCAGCAGGGCGCCTCGCTCGGAGGTCAGTCGGAGCTGGATCTGGAAGCGGGGGGTCATGGGGTCTCCTGGGCGGCGGGTGCGAGCATCTCGTGGTTGGCGGCGCCG
>JASFWR010000262.1:0-5401 GCA_050049155.1 Planctomycetota bacterium
CGAAGCGGGACGCCGAAGCGGGACGCCGTGTCGACGCGGCACGCCGGGCCAGCCAGCCGCCCCCTCGCCCCTCCGTCCCGCACCCCGTGCCCTGCCCATGACGGTCAACGCCCACCCCGCGAGCCAGCGGGGCGTGGACGAGCTGGACCTCCCGTTCCAGCTGCGGGTGATGCGGCTCGGCTTCCGCCTGCTCCGGCTGGTCTCCCGCCGGGCTGCGGGCCGCCTCGTGCTGCACCTCTTCGTCACGCCGCGGCGCCACGCGCCGCCGGAACGGGAGCGCGAGGCCCTCGCCGGCGCGGAGGCCTTCAGCCTGGAGCATCGGGGCCGGCGCCTCGCCTGCTGGCGCTGGCCCGCGCGCGGGGGCGCCCGCCGCGGCACCGCGATCCTCGTCCACGGGTGGGAGGGGCGCGGGGGGCAGCTGCACCACTTCGCCCCGGGCCTGGCGGCGGACGGCTTCGACGTGGTGACCTTCGACCACGTGGGACACGGCGCCTCGGACGGGAGGCGCTGCTCGCTCCCGGCGATGCGGGACGCCCTGCGAGCCGTCGCGGAGGCGACGGCAGGGGGAGCGGCACAGGACGCCGCCAGCGGCCCGGCCGCGATCGTCGCCCACTCCATGGGCTCCTTCGCCAGCAGCCTGCTGCTGGCGGAGGGCTGGCGAGGCACCCGCGTCTGCTACGTGTCGCCGCCGGACGACCTGCTGGTGTACTTCTCGCGCTACCTGCGCCTCGTCACGGGCTCGGACGACCTGCTCCCGGACCTCATCGATCGCATGGAGCGCCGCTTCGGCGAGCGCGCCGAGGGCTTCGAGTTCCGGCGCCTCGTGGAGACCCTGGACCAGCCCCTGCTGGTGGTCCACTCCACCGACGACACGGACGTGCCCGTGGAGGCGGGGCGCTTCGTCGCCGGGCACTGGCCGGGGGCGCGGCTGATGGAGGTCGTGGGCCTCGGCCACCGCCGGATCCTGCGCGACGGGCGGGTGGTCGAGGCCGCCCGCGCCTTCCTCGCGGAGTGATGGGCAGCAAGCGCTTGCGCCGCCGCCGACCGTGTCCCACGGTACAAGCGCCGACCATGTTCCGGACCGCCCGACTCGCCCGCCTCCTCGCCCTCGTGGCCGCGCTCGTCCTCGGGGCGCGCCCCGCCGACGCCGGGTCCCAGGTCGATGAGCCGCCGCTGCCCGCGCCGCCCGAAAGCGCCGTGGTGATGCGGGTGGACGGGCCGATCGACGCGGGGCACCAGGCCCTCTTCCGACGGGCCTCGGAGCGGGCGCGGGAGACCGGCGAGCCGCTCGTGGTGGCCTTCGACACCCCCGGCGGCGAGCTGACCCGCATGCGCCAGTTCGCGGGGGCCATCGACGCCGCCGTCGCCGACGGCGTGCGCGTCATCGGCTGGGTCGACGACGAGGCCCTGTCCGCCGGCACCTGGCTCGCCATCGCCTGCCAGTCCCTCTACGTGCGCGAGCGCTCCACCATCGGGGCCGCCCAGGCCGTGCAGCTCACACCCACGGGCATGGTCCCGGCGGGGGAGAAGATCGCCTCGGCCTACCGGGCCTGGGTCCGCGCCTGGGCGGAGTCCCACGGGCGGGACAAGCTCCTGGCGGAGGCGATGATCGACCCGTCCACCGAGGTGCGGCGCGTCCGGGTGGACGGGCTGGAGCGGCTCATGGGCGGAACGGAGTGGGACGACCTCGTAGCCAGGGGGGAGGCGCCCGAGCTCATCGGGACCGTCGTGCCCGAGGGGACGCTCCTGGCCCTGACCGGCGCCGAGGCCATCAGCTTCGGCTTCGCGGACGCGGTCGCCGAGGACCTCGACGAGCTGCTCGTGAAGGAGGGGCTCGCCGGGCTGCAGCTGGAGCCTCTGGACCGATCCCGCTCGGAGGACCTGCTGGCGTCGCTCCACGGGCTGCGCCTCATCCTGCTCTTTCTGGGGCTCTTCTTCGGGTACGTGGAGCTCAAGGTGCCCGGGTTCGGCATCCCGGGCGGCCTCTCGATCCTCTGCTTCGTGGGCCTCTTCGTCGGGCAGTACCTCGTCGGCCTCGCGGACGTGCCCCACGTGGTGCTGGCCGCCCTCGGTATCGTGCTCGTGGGGACCGAGATCTTCGTGCTCCCCGGGATGATCTGGCCGGGGCTCGTGGGGGCGGCTTGCCTCGTGGGCGGGCTGCTCATGAGCCAGGTCGGGCCGGACCTGTCCCTCGGGGACGCCTGGGACCGCCAGCTGCTCTTCGACGCCACCTTCCAGCTGGTGGCCACGGCCGCCGCCGGCGTCCTCGCCATCTGGCTGGTCTCCCGCTTCCTGCCCCAGACCCCCGTCCTCGGGCGGATGGTCCTGGCCGGCGCGGGCGGGGAGGCCGACGCCATGCCCGAGGCCCGGGACGAGGGCCGCAGCGCGCGGGCGCGGACCGGCGCGTGGGGGACGGCGCTCACGGACCTGCGCCCCGTGGGGAAGGTGGCCCTGGACGACGACGCCGCGGGCGTCGACCACGAGGCCCGGGCCGAGGGTGGCGCCGTGGACCGCGGCGCCCGCGTGGTCGTGGTGGAGACCTCGGCCGGCCGGCTCGTGGTGCGCGCCGCCGGCGAGGGCGAGGGAGGCGCGGCGTGACCCAGATCATCCTCTACTTCAGCGGCGGCCTGCTGCTCGTCCTCGTGGAGGTCTTCGTCCCCAGCGGGGGCGTCCTCGGGCTCGTCGCGGCCCTCAGCATCGTCTGGGCCCTGGTGCTCGCGTTCATGCAGAGCTTCACGGCGGGCTTCGCCCTGCTGACGGCCACCGCGATCCTGGTGCCCCTGCTCGTGACCTACGGCATGCGCGTCTTCCCGAAGACGCCCATGGGGCGCAAGCTCACCGCCCGGGGCTTCAGCTTCGAGGACGGCCGCGCGGTGGACCGACGGGACGCTGACCTCGGCGACCGCACCGGCGTGGTCGAGTCCGACCTCCGCCCCGCGGGCATCGCGCGCATCGACGGCCGTCGGGTCGACGTGGTCAGCCGCGGCGAGCCCATCGAGGCCGGCGCCCGGATCGTCGTCGTCGAGGTCTCCGGCAACCGCGTGATCGTCGCCCGGGACGACTCCGAACCCCCTTCCTGAGGCGGGCGCGCCCCGCGCCCCCTCGCACCTACCCACCACCTCCATGCTCCACCCCCTCCTCGCGCTGGTCCCGCAGTCGGACGAGCCCGGCATCCTCAAGGTCATCGGCCTCGTGGTCCTCGGGCTCTTCCTGCTGGGCTTCCTCGTCCTCTTCCTCCGCTACGCGAAGCTGTACATCCAGTCGGTGCTCGCGGGCGCCGGCGTCGGCCTGTTCGACATGCTCGCGATGACGCTGCGGAAGGTGGACCCGGCGGTGATCGTCGTGGGCCGGATCAACCTCGTGCAGTCGCGGATCACGGGGATCTCCGCCAGCGACCTCGAGGCCCACTACCTGGCCGGCGGCAACGTCCCGCGGGTGGTGAGCGCCATCATCTCCTCCAACCGGGCGGGCCTCGACCTGGACTACAAGGCGGCGACCGGGATCGACCTGGCGGGCCGTGACGTCCTCGACGCGGTGAACACCTCCGTGACGCCCAAGGTCATCGACTGCCCCGACCCGAAGAAGGGCAAGAGCGAGGTGGCCGCGGTCGCGAAGGACGGGATCCAGGTGCTCGCCAAGGCGAGGGTGACGGTGCGCACCAACATCGCCCGCCTCGTCGGCGGCGCCGGCGAGGAGACGATCATCGCCCGGGTCGGCGAGGGCATCGTGTCCACGATCGGCTCCATGGACACCCACAAGCACGTCCTCGAGAACCCCGACGAGATCTCGAAGACCGTGCTGAACCGCGGCCTCGACGCGGGCACGGCGTTCGAGATCGTCTCCATCGACATCGCGGACGTGGACATCGGCCACAACATCGGCGCGCGCCTGCAGGCGGACCAGGCCGAGGCGGACAAGCGCGTCGCCCAGGCTCTCGCCGAGAAGCGCCGCGCCATGGCGGTCGCGGCGGAGCAGGAGTTCAAGGCGGGCGTCCAGGAGAACCGCGCCAAGGTCGTCGAGGCCGAGGCCCAGGTCCCCCTCGCCATGGCCGAGGCCCTCAAGTCCGGGAACCTCGGGGTCATGGACATGCTGCGCCTGAAGAACCTCGAGTCCGACACCTCCATGCGCCGCAGCATCGGCGGTGAGGCCACCGGCGGCGGCTCCGCGCCCGCCTCCTGATGGGGGACCCGCTGCGCTCGCTCGGGGCCCTGGCCGTCCAGGGCCGCCCCGTGCCCTTCGAGGGGTTCGAGGACCTGATCGGCTTCGTCATCGTGTTCTTCGCGGTGATCTGGCCGGTCATCCGTGGGCTCCTGAGCGCCGCGAAGACCAACCGCGCCGACTTCGACCGGCGGTCGGGCCGCGGGGGGAGCGGCGAGCGCCCGAACTCCCTCGAGGCCTTCCTCGAGGGGCTGCGGGACGGAGACGACGACGAGGAGGACGTCGCCCGTCAGCGCCGCGAGGCCCGGGCCGAGCGGCGAGAGCGCCAGCTGCAGGCCGAGCGGGATCGACGGGAGCAGCGGCAGCGCATGCCCGCCGGTCCCCGGGTGGACCCCTTCGGCGAGGACGACGAGGAGCCCGCGGCGAGCGCTCCCGCTCGCGCTGATGCCAGGACGGTGAAGCCCGCGGCGCCCGGCCCGGCGACGGGCTCGGGCCGCCCGTCAGCCCCCCCGTCAGCCCCTCGGCCAGCCCCGGCCCCTCTCCCCGCGTCGAGCTCCGCGCGCCGCAGCCGGCCGGTGGAGCCCGTGGACGGCTTCGAGGTCTCCATCGACGACGACCTCGATCAGGTCCCGAGCGAGGACGCGCTGGAGGCTGGCCTCCTGCCGACGGGCGGCCTGGACGCCGGGGGGAGGCCCGCCGACCGCGCGTCCGACCGTGAGCCCGACGAGGAGGGGCTGGAGGTGGTCGCCGGCGTCGGGGAGGAGGCCGCCTTCGCCCTCCCCGGGGAGCGCGCGTCGGCCCTGGAGCGCATCGGCGGCGGCCGCCCCCCGTGGCAGAGCGCCGTCCTCATGAAGGAGATCCTCGGCCCTCCCGTCTCCCTCGCACCCCACGACGAGCACCTGCGCTGACCCCCAGATCCATGGCACGACGGCCCTCCTACTGGCTCATGAAGTCCGAGCCCGACGTCTACTCATACGCCCACCTCGAGGCTGCGCCCGAGCGGACGACCCTCTGGGACGGGGTCCGGAACTACCAGGCGCGGAACATGATGCGGGACGAGATGAAGGTGGGGGACCTGGTGCTCTACTACCACTCGAACACCAAGCCGCCCGGGGTCGTGGGCGTGGCGCGGGTGGTGCGGGAGGGGTACCCGGACCCCACCCAGTTCGACCCGAAGGACTCTCATTTCGATCCCAAGAGCGACCCGGAGAACCCGCGCTGGTACGTGGTGGACATCCAGGCG
>JASFWR010000263.1:0-5397 GCA_050049155.1 Planctomycetota bacterium
TTCTTGGCAGGCGACCCGTCTCCACAGATCAACGTCTCACCCCTCGGTTCGCTCCAGCGGACCGAGGGGTTCTTTCTTGGCGCTGGCGACCGTCGGCCGACCGGGGCCCGCTGGCGATGCGGTGGGCGGAGCTCTGCCCCTCCACCCCTATCATCTCGGAGCGCCGCCGACCCGGACCCGATCGCGGTCCCGAGCCCCCCGACCGAGGGGCCGCTCGACCGAAGGGGCGCGGACACCGGATGAGACCCCTCCACCTCGCAGGCGCTGCCGTCGATCGGCCCCAGGGCATGGACGTGCTCGACAAGTTCTCGGGGGACCTCGTCGACCGCGTGGCGCTCGCCACCCCGGACGACGTTCGGGGCGCCATCGCCGCCGCGAGCGAGGCGAGGGAGGCCATGCGGCGGCTCGTGGGGCACGAGCGCGCGCGGATCCTGGAGCGCGCCGGCGCGGGCCTCGAGGCCCGACGGGAGGAGCTGACACGCACCCTGGTGCGCGAGGCGGGCAAGCCGGTCCGCTTCGCGGCGGGGGAGGTGGACCGGGCTCTCGAGACGTTCCGTATCTCGGCCAGGGTCGCCCTCGAGTCGGCCGGCGGTGCCCTCGCGCTCGAGAGCAGCCCCGCCAACTCGGGCTATCGAGGGACCTGGAAGCGGGTCCCCGTGGGCGTCTGCGGGTTCATCACGCCGTTCAACTTCCCCCTCAACCTCGTGGCCCACAAGGTCGCGCCCGCCATCGCCGCCGGCTGCCCCTTCGTGCTCAAGCCGGCGAGCACCACGCCGCTCAGCGCGCTGATCCTGGCGGAGGTGCTCGCCGACTGCGGCCTGCCGCAGGGCGCCTTCTCGGTGCTCCCCGCCCGCGGGGCCGACGCGGAGGCCATCGCCACCGACGACCGCGTCGCGAAGCTCTCCTTCACGGGCTCCGACGAGGTGGGCTGGATGCTCAAGCGGCGCGCTGGCAAGAAGCGCGTCACCCTGGAGCTCGGCGGGAACGCCGCGGTGATCGTCGACGAGACGGCCGACCTCGAGGACGCCGCGCGCCGGATCGCCTTCGGCGCCTACTACCAGTCCGGCCAGAGCTGCATCAGCGTCCAGCGGGTGATCGCCGTGGACAGCGTGTACGAGGAGCTCCGGGCCCGGCTCGTGGAGGAGGTCACGGCGGTCGTCCACGGGGACCCGAGCTCCCCGGACGTGACCGTGGGGCCCCTCATCTCCGAGGAGGACGCTGTCCGCGTCGCGCAGTGGGTGGAGAGCGCCCTCGAGGGCGGCGCGCAGCGGCTGGTGGGCGGCCCGCGCGAGGGCGCGGTCCACCCCGCGACCCTGCTCGAGGGCGTGCGCGCGGGCGAGCCGGTCCTCGACGAGGAGGTCTTCGGTCCGGTGGCGTGCCTGGTGCGGGTGCGGGACTTCGACGCGGCCTTGACGGAGGCCAACAGGACGCGGTTCGGCCTCCAGGCCGGCGTGTTCACCCGCGACATCCACCGGGCCCACCGGGCCTGGGACGAGCTGGAGGTCGGCGGGGTCATCGTCGGCGACGTCCCGTCCTGGCGTGCGGACGTCATGCCCTACGGGGGGGTCAAGGACTCGGGGCTCGGGCGAGAGGGGCCCGCGAGCGCCGTGGAGGAGATGACCGAGGTGCGGCTCCTCGTCGTGCGTGATCCGGATCGAAGCTGAGGGGCGAGCGGGCGCCGGAGGGGCGGCCGCGGGTAGACTCGCCGCCCGGATGGACTGGTTGGACGTGAAGGACTCGCTCGCCAGCGCGGCGGCGGAGCGGGACGACTCCCTCATCGAGGGGCTGAACCCGCAGCAGGAGGCCGCGGTGCTGCACGGCGACGGCCCGCTGCTCATCGTCGCGGGGCCGGGCTCCGGCAAGACGCGCGTGGTCACCACGCGCATCGCCAACCTGATCAACAACCGCGGCGTGGCGCCCTGGGAGATCCTGGCGATCACCTTCACGAACAAGGCCGCCAAGGAGATGCGCGAGCGAGTCGAGCGCCTCGTCCCGGCCGGCGACGGCGGCGCGCCCTGGATCGGCACCTTCCACGCCATGTGCGCCCGCATCCTCCGCCGGGAGATCGACGTCCTCGACGGCTACACCCGGGACTTCTCCATCCACGACACCGCGGACCGCAACGGCCTGATCAAGTCCATCGTCAAGGAGCTCGGGTACGACCCCAAGCGCTTCCGCGCCCCGGTCATCGGCGGCTGGATCTCCTCGCGGAAGAACCACCGGGGGCGGGACGACGGGTACGAGCTCTCGGACGGGAGCATGGAGGAGGACGTCTACCACGCCGTGGAGCAGAAGTACCGGGAGCGGATGCAGCAGCAGAACGCCCTCGACTTCGACGACCTGCTGCTCAAGGTCCTGGAGATCTTCGACGCGCACCCGGGGGTGCGTGACGGCTACGCGCGCCGCTTCCGGCACGTGCTCGTGGACGAGTACCAGGACACCAACCGGGTGCAGTACCTGCTCGTGCGGCACTTCGCCTCCTTCCATCAGAACCTGACGGTCTGCGGCGACCCCGACCAGTCCATCTACGCCTGGCGCGGGGCGGACATCCGCAACATCCTCGACTTCGAGCACGACTTCCCGTCCGCGGTGGTCGTGCGCCTCGAGCAGAACTACCGGAGCACCGCCCGGATCCTCGACGCCGCCAACGCGGTCATCGCGAACAACACCGCGCGCAAGGAGAAGGACCTCTTCACCGAGGGGGAGCAGGGCGAGCAGATCTCGGTGATCGAGTGCGGGGACGAGAACGACGAGGCGCGGGAGATCGCGGCCCAGGTGCGCTCCCACGTGGCGCGGGGCGGCCGCTACGGCGACTGCGCCGTCCTCTACCGCGCGGGCTTCCTCCAGCGGGCCATCGAGACCGCGCTGCGCTACGACTCGGTCCCGTACCAGGTCGTCGCCGGCCTCGAGTTCTATCAGCGGCGCGAGATCAAGGACGTCGTCGCCTACCTGCGGCTGGCCCTGAACCCCGCCGACGACGTGGCGTTCGTGCGGGTCGTGAACACGCCGTCCCGCGGGGTGGGGGACACGAGCCTGGCGCGCCTGGCCTCCTTCGCGGCGGAGCGCGGCCTCTCCCTCTCGGACGCGCTCCGGGACCCGCTCGCCCTCGAGGCCATCCGGGGCCGGGCCAAGAAGGGCCTCGCGGCCTTCGCGGAGCTGCTCGAGGAGCTCGCGCCCGCCCGGGAGCTGGACGCCGCGGTGGCCCTCGACATGGTCCTGGAGGCCATCGACGTGGACCGCTGGCTGGCGGAGCTCGACGACGGGACCTCCACGGTCGACCGGGCGGCCAACGTGGAGGAGCTCCGGGCGTTCGCCGCCGACTACGACACCCGCCAGCCGGAGGGCAAGCTCCGCGGCATGCTCGAGGAGGTGGCGCTGGTGGCGGACACCGACGCCTACGAGGGGGACGAGGACCGGGTCAAGCTCATGACCCTCCACGCCTGCAAGGGCCTCGAGTTCCCGTACGTCGTGATCGCCGGGGCGGAGGACGAGCTCCTCCCGCACGAGCGCGCCGTGGACGAGGCGGAGGAGCCGGACACCGCCGTGGAGGAGGAGCGCCGCCTGTTCTACGTGGGCATCACCCGCGCCATGCGGCACCTGCTCATCACCCACACGACCTTCCGCAGCTTCTACGGGGGCGGGCGGCCGACGCTGCCCTCGCGGTACCTGCGCGAGCTGCCCACCGGTGACGTGGCGGGGATCGGGCCCGAGGAGCGGGAGGAGGACGCCCTCGGGGCGTTCGACCCCGAGGAGGGGAGCGGCGCGGGCCTCGCGGTGGGGGAGCTGGTGCAGCACCCGCACTTCGGGCGGGGTCGGATCGAGGCGCTCGCCGGGGCCGGGATCAACGCGCGCGCGACGGTGGTGTTCAACTCCGCCGGGCGCAAGCAGCTCCTGCTGCAGTACGCCTCGCTCGAGCGGCTCGAGGCATGAGCGGCGCCGACGCGGGCGGAGCGCCGGGTCTGCCGGCGGACCTCGAGGGGGCCCTCGATCAGCTCCTCGCGGAGGCTCGGGACCGGGGTGAGCTGGAGCGGCTGGTGGCGCGCGCGAACGAGGCGCTGCATGGCCCTCCGCCGGCGGTCGGCGCCGCCGTGGGCGCGCCGGGTGGCTCCGGAGAGCCTGACCGCTCCTCCGTGAGCGGCCGCTTCGGGATGATCGGCGCGAGCCCGCCGATGCTCGAGCTGTACGGCCTGATCGAGCGCGTGGCGCCGTCCAGGGTCCCGGTCCTCATCCAGGGCGAGACCGGGACGGGCAAGGAGCTCGTCGCCAGGGCGCTCCACGAGGAGAGCCCGCGGCGCGGGCGCCCGTTCCTCGCGGAGAACTGCGCGGCGATCGCGGAGAACCTGCTGGAGAGCGAGCTCTTCGGGCACCGGAAGGGCGCCTTCACGGGCGCGGTCGCCGATCGGCCCGGGCACCTGGTGGCCGCCGACGGGGGTACGGTCTTCCTCGACGAGATCGGGGACATGCCCCTCGCCATGCAGGCCAAGCTCCTCCGGGTCCTGCAGGACGGCGAGGTGCGCGCGGTGGGCGCGAACACGACCCGCAAGGTCGACGTGCGCATCATCGCCGCCACGCACCGGGACCTCCCGGAGGCGGTGGCCGCGGGGGAGTTCCGCGAGGACCTGCTCTTCCGCCTGAACGTGGTCACGCTCCACCTCCCGCCGCTCCGGGAGCGGGGGGACGACGTGCGCGCCCTGGCGTCCGGCCTCCTGCCGGCCATCGCGGAGGAGGTGGGGCGCTCCGCCGAGCTGTCCCCGGCCGCCCTCGACGCCCTCGCGGCCTGGCGCTGGCCGGGGAACGTCCGGGAGCTGGAGAACGAGCTCCGCCGGGCGGTCGCGCTCTCCGGCGGCGTCATCGAACCGGGGGACCTGTCGGAGCGGATCGCCGGCGGCGGTCCGAGGTGACGGGACGCGGCGTCGGGAGATGCCCGCGCCACGCTCGCCGGGATTGACGCTCGACAGGGAGTTCGAGTCCCGGCTTCAATGGGCGGCATGGCGAGACTCACACTCGACGAAGGCGGCGCCGTCCGCAGGTTCAAGCTCTCCTCCGGCAAGCTCACCTTCGGGAGCGGGGAGGGGGTGACCCTCAAGCTGAGCTCCGACGACGTGGCCGAGCGGCACGGCTCCATCCAGATGGGGCCGGAGGGCGCGACGCTGGAGATCGCCAAGGGCGTCATGCCCGCCAAGGCGGGCGGGGCCGCCCTCTCCGGTCCTCACGTGATGAAGGACGGCCAGACCGTGTCCATCGGCAGCGCCAAGCTGACCATCGAGTACGACGAGGGGGAGGGGCCGGCCAAGCCGGTGGCGGCGGGCGCGCGGCGCTCCGCGTCCGGCGGAGGCCCCAGTGGAGGTCGCAGCGGAGGTCGCAGCGGCGGCCGAACCAGCTCGAAGGGAGCCAGCG